>JBDMZA010000220.1:0-8269 GCA_039770155.1 Clostridiales bacterium | reverse complement strand
TATTTTTGTGTTCCTCTAACAGTAATAATAATTTCTTCACCATTATCCACAATTTCAAAATGTTTACCAATATCTTTTTGAAAATCTGTTGATGTTATAACCATAGTAATTCACCTCTTACTTATAATATAATCTATATAATTATTATAATACTAATATAAATAAAACTCAATTTTAAATACATATTATTTTATCCAAATTATATGTATTTAAATAAAAATGAATATTTACTTTGCACCTGAGAACATGGTTGCTCATATTGGACCTATCGGAAAGAATGTTTTCTGATACTAGAAAATCTTAACCTGACAACATTGAGCTTATTCCCCCAAAATACATTGTTATATTTTTTATTGACATGTTCGTTACGTTTAGCTTTATAGTTTATATTATATACTTAGTTAAGCTAGATAATTTTATTTGTGGAGGTTTATGATGAACATAAAAATAGTTTCTGAAAGAACAGAATTAACCAAGAGAGCTATAAAATATTATGAAGAACAAGGTTTAATTTCTCCTTCAAAAAATAATGAAAATAATTATAGAGAATATAACGATGATGATATAGTAAAATTGAATTTAATTGCTACTCTTAGATTATTAGACATTTCTATATCTGATATAAGAGATTTATTAGTAAACAAAAAGTCTATAAAAAGAATTTTAAAAGAAACACTATCAAATTTGAATGAGCAAATATATAAACTTGAAAATAGTAAAACTGTTATTAGTAGTATTATAGATAAGGAAATTGAAGATACAGATAATATAGATAAATATATTAAAAGATTGAGAAAAAGTCTTGAATATAGTGTTTTAGAAAAACAAGAATTATTATCAAATGCAATTAATAAAATTTTTCCTGGAACTTATGGTTTAATTTTAAAGAATATATATGGAAGATTTTTCAATGTAAAAATAGATACTGCTCAAAAGAAAGAAGCTTGGTTAAGATTAGTTAAATTCTTAGATAATTCAGAAATTTTTGATGAGAAGTATTTAATTATGAAAAATATAAATAAAATGAATTCAAATGATATTGGCAAATCAACTAATAATATTAATGAAATGATTAATGGATTATTAAATAATGATAACAAAACAAAAGAAAAATATATAAATAGTTTTATTTCAGGCTTAGAACTATTAATTCAAAATGATAAATTTAAAGAGAATTTTTCAGAAACTATATCTCAAACTGAGAATATGTTTAAAAAAAATGAATTTAATACTTTGGATGAATGTTTAATGATTTTAAGTGATGAATATAAAAAATATATTGAAATAACTAAAGAATTGCAATTAGAAGCAGATGAAAAATGCAAAAAAAAGTATGGAATAACATTTAAGGGTTTTATAGATAATTTAAAAGAAACTACATTAAAATGATTTTCATGATTTATCAAACCTTGTAACTGGCAATATAAACACTACTTTAATGGTTCTGGTACAAAGATTTTAACTATGATATAATCGATGGAAAATTCACATAGATAGAGGTAATAAATGGTAAGAAATAATTTCAAAAGAAAGCAATATGAAACAGAAATAGTCAAGGTTAAAAAATTAATTCTTGGCTAGTTGATCTTAATTATATAAAATGAATATAACAAAACATATATTATAATTATATTAAGTAAAATTTAAAATCATTGTATCAAAGCAAACGTATATGGTTTATAAGTCTTGCTTAATGTTAATATTTGGTAAGATTCGATAATTATACTTATGTTAAAAGGAAATTATAGTTATGAAATAGAAATATTTAACTGTAATTTCCTAATTTAATCATTTGGTTTAAACAAAAAAATCCATATGCCTTTGCCTTGTTATAATATAGAAACTGTATCATGGTAATTAACCATGCTGATGTTTTTTTGTCTTTGATTTCTCCTAGTTTGTATGGTATATTTTTGTTCATAGGTGATATCATCCTTTCAGTATTTTTATTTGCTTGGTGCTTTAGGATTTTATCACCTTTTATTCTATTTTTTAACTATAATTTTATATTTGTACTTAATTTAAGTAATTAAACGATCAGAAAAAATATTAATATTAGTAATAAATATTATTTTAACATCTTTTTAATTTTCTATAAATTTTTTGCACAAGGCAAACATATCAATTTTTAAATATAGGCTAAATTGACATTTATAGTTATAGAAGCACTATTGATTTTGTTATTAATACCATTATAAGCAAATATACTTATATTTTCATGAGAAAATTCGTGTTGTTTTTAGTATGTTTTGACATATTAATCAATGGTTCATTTGCCTTGATCTTTGTACCACTACCATTGATTTTTAATAATTTATGTGATAAATTTTCACTAGCGGAGTCCTAACCATTTATTACATATTATGATAATTAAAAGGAAGTTTTTAATGATAAGAATAGCCATATGTGAAGATGAATTAAAACAAAGAATATACATAAAATCAATTATAGAAAATGAGTCAAATAAAAGAAATTTAACTATTAAAATAAATAATTATGAATCTGGAGAGCATCTAATAAAATACTTAGAAGAATCTATAAATGAATTTGATATTATTTTTTTAGATATAAAAATGAAAAAAATATCAGGGATTGATACAGCAAAAATAATTAGATCAAATAATAAAAAAGTATTGATTATTTTTATTACAGGTTTATCAGAGTATGTTTTTGAAGGTTATAATGTAAGGGCGTTTAATTATCTTATAAAGCCAATTAATGAAAAAAAAATTATAAGAGTTTTTAATGAAGCACTAGACACATTAGAAAAAGCTCCGAAAGCTGAGTTTATATTAACAGTAAATAATGAGATATTTAAAATAAAATATGAAAATATTGAGTATTTTGCAAGTGATAAAAGAAAAATAGATATGATTTGTATAGATAATTCTTATAATTTTTATGGAAGTTTAAATGACATTGAAAAGACATTAGATGCTAATAATTTTGTACGTTGCCATAGAAGGTATATTGTAAATCTTGAAAATGTTAAGCATATAAAAGAAAAAACAATAACTACTATTAATGGAAATAAACTTCCAGTTAGTCGAAATAGATATAAGGATACTGTTTTTGCATTTGCAAAAAATATTATAAGGTGAGTTGTATGATTATTTTTATAGAAAAATTTGTATTTTCAGGTATTGAATCGTTATTGCTATTAAAATTGTTTGACTCATTTCTTGTAAAGAATGATCATTACTTGTGTACTGGATTTATATTTTTAGCATTAACAAGTGTGAGTATATTAACACCTATGTTAATTCTAAAAGAAGATATATTTTATATTTTATATTCAATATTTATTTTTATTTTGCTTAGTATAATTTGCTATAAAGATTTTTTTGTAAAAAAAATTTGTGCCACTTTTATGTTATATACAATAGTCATTAGTATAAAAATACTCTCAAGAAGATTGGTATTTATAGTTTATTTGAAGAATTATTTATTTGAACAAACTACTAAAATATTTTTTGAAAGTTTTTTAAGTTGTTTGATTCTAATATTAATCTATAACATATTAAAAAAAATTATACCCTCATTTAGTGAAATAATATCCAATAAACTTTGGTTAATTTTAAGCTTAATTTCAGTTACTACTTTTATATCAACTACTTCAAGTTTGCTGTTATTTAATATTAGTGAAACTATAGCAAATATAACTATGAAAAATAATTTATATGCAATCTTATTAGTGATTTTATACTTAGTTGGTATTATATCAATATTTTATTTAATTAAAATTCTATCAAATATTGAAAGATTAACATTTACAAACCAACAACTAAATATACAAATTGAAAGTTCAAAATATGTTGAAAAAAACCAATTTTTTATAAATAAACTACTACATGATACGAGGAATCATCTAGCTGTAGTAAACTCATACTTATACGATAAAGATTTTTCAATGGTCAAAGACTACTTAGATAAAATTACTTATGATTTAAGTAATTTAGAACAAAAAAGATATTGTGAAAATACTGTAGTGAATTCTATTATTAATATAAAAATGCTTAGTATTTTAGAGTTAAATATTACTTTAAATATAGATATTGCATTACCTAAAAATTTAAAAATAAGAGATCATGATTTAAGTATTATTTTTTGTAATACCATTGATAATGCTATTGAAGCATGTAGAAAAGTTAGTAGCGAAAAATTAAGGTTTATAAAGCTTAAAACACTTATTGAAAAAAATTTTTTTGTATATAAAATTGAAAATTTTAAAAATGATGAAATTAAAAAAAATAAAGGTAATTTTATAACAAATAAAAATGATAAACTCTTTCATGGTTATGGAATTAGCATTATAAAATCTGTTGTTCATAAATATGATGGCAACATTGATATTCGTTATGATGAAAAGTATTTTTCTATTTTAATAGTTATTTCAATTTTGTAATAAAATATTAAATTAGCTTGATTTTTCTTTAAATATTGCTTTAATGCTAATATTAGAATCTAGTATTAGCGTTATTTCTTTATTGTATATACTTACTTGATCATTTATACCTTCCCAATGATCAAATACATAACCATCATATGGAATAGTAGAAATGTATATAGGTATGTTATTAAAGTATTTGCCAGACCAATTGTTTGGATTATTTACACCTAAAGTTAATTTGTTTAAAGTTATAGAATTTATATTTATATATCCCATATCTGAATTTAGGTCTATATTTATTATAAAAACTTTATTAACACCATAATTGATAAAATTTTTTATAATATGTTTTCTCATATAACTAGATCTATTTTTTGCAAATCGCCTAAGAATATCGATATTATCTTCCCATGATTTAATTACATTCCAGCGATTAATATGTTCTTGAATTGCGAATTCAATCTTAGATTTATATTCATTGATTTTATTTATTATTACAGAAGGTAAAAAAGATGTATTTAATTGATCTGCAACATAATTTATAAATTTATTTCTAAAGTTAATATTTTCAACAAGCTTTCGAAACATTTTAGAGAAAAAAATAATACTTAATATATTATTACATTAAACTCCATTTAATGAATTAATATATATTAGTCAAATTAACTAAAATTTTAAATAGTAAACTAGTAGTTTTTACTAATCTATTCTTTAAATTACAAAATATAATCTTTAAATTACATCGAAAAATTATTAATTATTGAGCAAAGATCTATTTATTGTTATGATTTGGATGGAATATATGAAAATTTTAATGTTGGAAGGAGTATAATATGCTTGAAATTAAATCTTTAAAGAAGACATACATACAATCAAAAGAAAATGCATTTATTGCTTTAAATAATGTAAATCTAAAAGTTGGAAAAGGTGAATTTATAAGTGTTATGGGTTCTTCTGGAAGCGGAAAAACAACTTTATTAAATTGTATCTCTGGATTTATTTCATCAGATAGTGGTGATATAATTTTGGACCAAAATAGTATCTTAAATATTGATGATGATACATTAGCAGATATAAGACAAACTAAATTGGGTTTTGTTTTTCAGGATTTTATGTTAATTGATGGACTAACAGTGATGGAAAACATTCATTTGCCACAAATTATAACTGGACAAAATGTAAAATTAATAAACGAAAAAACAGAAATATTACTAAAAACATTTGGAATCTATGATCTAAAGAATAAATATACTAATGAAATTTCAGGAGGACAAAAGCAACGTACTTCAATTGCAAGAGCATTGGCAAATAATCCATTGATATTATTGGCAGATGAACCAACAGGTAATTTAGATTCAAAATCTAGTGGCAATGTTATAGAGGCTTTCTTAGAAGCTAGAAATAAGCTAGGTGCTACTATATTTATGGTTACACATGATACTTTTGCTGCTTCGCATTCAGATAGAATAGTAGTTTTAAAAGATGGGCAAATTGTAAATGAATTGTTAAGGACAGGTTCTCAAAGGGAATTTTTAAATGAAATTCTTACATTTATGAAAAGTTGGTGATAAATATGAATCTTAATTCAATAACCAAAAAACTGGTAAAGAAAAACATTAAAGAGTATTTATTAATTATATTTAGCATAGCTTTTACTGTTGGAATAGTAACTACTTTGGGCATAATTATTTTTAGTTCTTCAGTATCAAATGTTTTTTATCCTGGAGGAACATCACAAGAAATTTCATACCTTATGTATGCAACTACGGTTTTGGCTTGTGTTGTATTTATGTTGTTTGTACAAAGTCTATTTATGAGATATAAATCTAAAGAAATTGGTATTTTTATGTCTCTTGGTGTTAGAAAAAAATATATATCAAAATTATTGAAAAAAGAATTATTCTATATTATGACAATAGGTTCCATTACTGGAATTATATTCGCAATACCAATATCAACTATTTTGTGGAATATACTAGCGTTACTTTTTGAGAATAAAGAAACAAAATTTTCCATAGGATTTAAAGGCATAATTGTTGGATTTATATTTTCAATAGCTGCATACTATATTATGAATATAATTACAAAAAGATATGTTTATAAGGTTAATTTGATTCAAATATTAAAAACAACTTCAACAATTGAAAAAGTTAATTTTGGAACACCTTTTTTAGGAGCAGTTGGTTTTATATTAATTCCACTTGGCATAATAGGTATTTTTATTGGTTCAGGAACATCTAATCCGATTCTAAATGATTTAGATATGATTGGTTTAGTTTTTTGCATTATAGGAATCTATTTATTTTCAACTCAAGTTGCAACAATTGGGAGAATAGTAAACGCAATTAGAAATGAGAGTTATTTTAAAAATATTATATTTTTTAATCTTTTAAAGCTTAAAGGAAAGCAATTTGCATTATCTTTATTTATTGGTACCATACTAACTGCAGCAGGATTATATTCTTTGCTTTTTATGGTAGCACCAACAATAGAACAAGGTGAAAATCTTAAAAATGCAAAATATGATTTTGGTTATATTCAAGTGTCAGAAAAAAATGCTTTAAATGAAGATGATATTGTGGATTTGGCAAATAAAGAGTCTTTAAAAGTTTTAGACTTTAAGGATTTAGAAGGATTTTTCTTAACACCATATGAAAAATTATCGGATTTGTCTAATGAATGGTTTTGGGCTGAAGATAAACCATTTATAAGCGAAAGTTCTTTTAAAAAGTTTTTTAATAGAGATCTAGATGTTACTCCTGGTAAATATGTTTTAGCCACTGGATATAGTATGATTACTTCAAGTAATAATGAGCTTATTAGGCCTAGATTCAAAATTAAATTTTTTAATACAAACAAAAAAGAGTTTAATTTAAAGGCTGAAAAAACAATTGAACTAAAAAATAATATATTGCCATCAGATTTTTTAGGCATCATAAGGGTTCTTGATGATAGTGACTATGAAAAAATAAAAACTGATATAAAAAATGACTATTCATTCAAATATAAAACATTTAATGTTGATAAGTTAAATGAAAGTTTAAATTTTTCCAATAAATTTTTTGATAAATATTTGGAAGTTAATAATTATAAATTTGTACAATCCTTTCATTACAGAGGATTACAACAAATATCAGGTGAAAAGATTGTTTATGAAGATATAAAAAAATTAAATCCAGATATAAAAAGAGAATGGAGTTTGATGCCTTACTCAAGAATAGACCAACAAATCAACGGAAGAAGCGATGCTGCTGTATATTTTTTGGTTTTTGGAATTATTTCATTAGCTTGTATTTTAGCAAGCAGTCTTATAATTGGAATAAAGATACTAAATAGTATGTGGGAAGAAAAAGTATTATTCAAAAATATTAGTTTTTTGGGTTGTAAAAAAGACTATATCAAATCAATAGTTATAAAACAAGTTATGTTATTGTATTTCTTTCCCAACTTACTTGCTTCTTTAATTATACTGAGTATATACACATCAGGGGTTAAAAACCATATGGTTTATTTTAACAAAATTCTTGTAGGATCTTATCTTATTGTATTATTTGTAATGACTATATCGATTATAGTGTCATTAATAATAAGTAGGAAAATTTCTAAAGAATGTATACATTTTACAAAAATATAACTAAAAATTTTTCTAAAGAGTATATTATAAAATTATTATCAAAATGGGATGGTTCAAATTTCGTTGATATTTTTAAATAACTTTGTTTTTTCAATAGGTGAAATAGTTGTGTTGCAAAAAAAATATCATGATATAATTGAAAGAAAAAGGAACTTACCATAGAACTTACTATAGAACTCACATTTTAAACATCAACAAAGTTTTATATTTGCAACCAATTTTATCCTACTATATTTAATAATCAT
>JBDMZA010000219.1:0-2591 GCA_039770155.1 Clostridiales bacterium | reverse complement strand
GAATAAAGGCAAAAAGAAAATTGAAGCATCATATATGCATCATATATCAAATGAAAATAAAAATTGCAATCAAGACCTTGCTGTTATGCGAAAAAGTACTATAGATTTAATACGATTTTTAAAAGGGTATGATGCAAAAAATAAAAGTATCGAAAATGGGGGTGAAATTAATAAAAGCATCATACCTTCAAGAAAATTAACACGTTATGAAACATTTTTTAACTATGTATTTGAACATAATAACGATAAATATCTTCCAACAAATAAAGATATTTATAATAATTTGAAATATGAAGGTAAAAATTTCACAGAATTTTTAGTTAATGTTGAAAAGAAATATGGGAAGGAAATCGGTGATTTTGAAGTAGATAAAAAAGTAAAAAGATATAAATTAGTGAGAAAAAACAAATATTGACTTTGAAAAAGGAGAATAAGAAAACCTAATATTAATTTAATATGGAGTGATATTAATGGAAAAGAATAAAGAAATTACTTTAACTGAAGTCATAGTTTTAGTAATTTTATTTTTGATTATGATAAGTGAAAATATGAAAGAATTGATTGTTTATTTAGGGAGAATTTGTTTCTCTCTTTTTCAATGATTATAGAGATTAGAAGGAGGGAGAAAATTTGAATAGAATATTATTAATTAATTCTCCGATATTTGATTTTAAGATTAATAATGATGATGAAAACTATTTATATCCTTTTGGACTTGGATATATAGCAACAAACCTTATTAAAAACAACATTGATGTAAAAATAATAGATTGTGTAAAAGATAATTTAATAACAAGAGATATAATAAATGTTATTGAAAAAGAAAAACCTGATTTTGTGGGAATAAATATATTTTCTACTAATTACCACATCATTAAAAGGATAGTAGAAAATACAAAAGCTATTTTTATTATTGGAGGACAAACTCTAAAATACATATACGAAGATATTTTTAAGTGGAAAACAAATAATAGATTATATTTAGTAATTGGTGAAGGGGACTATATTGTAACAGATATTGTCTTAAACAAAGTAAAAGAATTAGTATCTCTTATTAATGAAAATATTAAAATTTATAATATTGATTATAAATCTTTGTATTTTCCAAAGGATCTTTCGAAGGTTTTTTTAAACAGGGAAAAACTTAATATAGTACCAATAAATAATTTTTATAATTTAAAAGAAAGTTCGATTATAACTTCAAGAGGATGTTGTTATAATTGTGCATTTTGTGGAGCTGCAAGAAGTCTGAATAAAAATACCTATATTAGAGAATTGAAATACAATGATATATTAGATGAAATAAAATATATAAAAAAGATTAGTAAAGATACAGAGTGCATAAGGATATTGGATGATTTGTTTTTAAAAAATGATAAAGATATTGATAAAGCAATTAGACTATTTTCTCAAGTATCTTTAAAATGGCGAAGTATGGCACATGTTTTAACTTTTACAAAAACATCTTATTATAATTTGTTAACTTTAAGAAATAGTGGTTGTATTGAACTTTTTATTGGTATAGAATCTGGCTCTAACAGAATTAGAGAAATGATTAATAAAAAGGGAAGTGTAAATCTTGTATATGAAGTTATTAAAAGATTATTAATTGCTGGAATTAATATTAAGGGTTATTTTATTTATGGATTTCCCAAAGAAAACTTATTTGATTTTAATAGTACTTATAATTTGGCAAAATCCCTTAAAAATCTATCATTAAAGTATCCTGGTAATTTTCGAGTTAGTGTTTTTCAATTTAGACCTTACATAGGAACTCAATTGTATTATAATATTCTTAATGAAAACATGAAAATTGAAAATTATACACCAAATATAGGTCTTAATTCTTTAGAACAGAGAAAACAATTTAATTTTGAAAGTGGCAATTTTAGTAATTGCAGTAAAGAAGATATAAATACATTTATAATAAATACCATGAATTTAAATAATCTGAAATGAAAGGTTTAAAATATGAAACTAAAAGATCCTGTGATTAAGGATATAGAAAAAATAAAATCATGTAAGACTTGTAACCTTTATAATAATCAGAAACCACTTTTGGATAATATTAAATATGATAGAGTAGATGTTATGTGGATAGGTTTATCTGCAAAATTAGTTAAGGATCTAGTTTTAGATATACCTCTATCAGTTGATACAAACAGTGGAAATTTAATAAATGAAATTGAAAATGAAAACTTATTAATAAAATTTTATAAAACTAATCTTGTTAAATGCCTACCGCTAGATAATAATGATAAATTGAGATATCCTAAACAAATTGAGATTGATAGTTGCGTTAAACATATTAAAAGTGAAATTGATTTTCTAAAACCCAAGATAATATTTTTGCTTGGAAATAAAGTTAGTGGAGCAATTGAAAAACATTTCAAAATTAAATTTAATAAAACTTTTGATGGATATATTTATAAAAGCTATTTTAATGAAGGAATTTTATTTATACCTATTCATCATCCATCTTACATTTCAGTTTATAAAAGAAAAGATAAACAATTATATATCGAAAGTATTCAATCTATTATAGATAAAGAATTTTAATAAAAAAAATAAAAAATAATATTAATAGTAAT
>JBDMZA010000218.1:0-3400 GCA_039770155.1 Clostridiales bacterium | reverse complement strand
TTTTTTTTTTATTTTTTTTTTTTATTATTGTTGTTCTTTTATTTTTCATTTTTTTTAAATTATTTTCCTTGATTTTTTTTTTTATTTTTATTTTTTTTTTTTTTTTTATTTGATATTTTTAATTTCAGATCTTCTATAATTAAGATCCATTTACTCAATACCTGATTTTATTTCCAGTTTTTAAAAGCCTCTAAAAAAAAGAGAATTTAGAAGATGAATAATTATTCAAAAATAATAAAAACAATTAAAAAATAGATTCTTAAAAAAGTAGCTATTTTCATATAAAGATATCCAATTAATTTTGACAAATACAAATGTTTTGCAGGTGTAAAACTGAATCTGACACAATGGGGTTTTGTTTCATTCAGAATTATCCGTAAGTTTCACTTGTTTTTATATACTAAAATATTGTATCATATAAATAAACAATCAAAACGTATACATATAGACGTAAGTATATACGTTTTGATTTATGAGGTGATAACTGATGTACAAGAATATTAAGGAAAAAGCAAAAATTATTTTTAAGAAAAATAATGGTTATGTCAAAACTTCATTTTTATTAAATTCAGGTATAGATAAAAATACAATTAAAAACCTTGTAGAAAGTAATAGTATTATACGTATAAAAAGAGGAATTTATAAGTGGGCCGAATACCAAGAAGAATCTTATGAAGAAATGATTGAAGTATCAAAAAGTATTCCAAAAGGTGTTTTTTGTTTGTTTACAGCTCTTTCATATTATGATCTTACAACATATATTCCATATGAATTTGATATTGCAATATGTAGAGGAACTAGAAAACCAATTATTCCAGATTATCCACCTGTTAAAGTACATTATTTTTCAGATAAAAATTATAATTTAGGAATTAAGCATCTCAATATAAATAACCATGAAATTAAAATCTATGATATGGAAAAAACTATATGCGATGCTGTACGCTTTAGAAATACAATAGGTTTTGATCTTGTTAAAGAATCTTTAAAAGAATATATTAAAAGAAATGATAGAAATATTGGAAAAATAATAGAATATTCTAAAATTACTAATGTAATAACAATAATAAAACCATTACTGGAGGTTTTAACATGAAGAACATTTCTGCATCAATAAGTGCAAGATTAAAAAATATTTCGAAGGGAGAAAATAAAGGTTTTGATTTTATTTTAACGCTATATATGATAGAAAGATTAATATATAGATTGTCTATATCTGGGTTTGCAGATAATTTTATATTAAAGGGTGGACTTCTTTTGTACTTAAAACTGCATAATAATTTTCGTCCAACGAAAGATATTGATCTTCTAGCAAAAAATATTAAAAGTGATATGCAATATGTGAGTAATATTTTTAAGGAAATATGTAATTTTAAAGTTGAAGATGATGGTTTAATTTTCGAGGCAAAAACAATTACTTTTGAAAAAATAAAAGAAGAGCAGGAATATGAAGGTGTTAGAATCAAAATAACTTGTTTTCTAGGAAAAATAATGAAATTAATTCAGCTAGATATTGGATTTGGAGATATTATAGTACCTAAGTCATATACAATCGATTATCCGATTCTTCTAGATATGCCACAACCAAAAGTCTCAGTATATTCTTTAGAATCTGTTATTTCCGAAAAATTTAATGCCATGGTTGATTTGGCTGATACAAATAGTAGAATGAAAGACTTTTATGATATATCAAAACTTGCAACATCATTTAACTTTGATGGAAGATTGTTGCAAAAAGCCATTTGTGAAACATTTAAAAGACGAAAAAAAGAGTTTAGAAAAAATCCGATTATATTTACTGATGAATTCAAAAATAACTCAGATAAGTTGATACAATGGGCAGCATTTTTAAGAAGGTTACCCAAAAGTCCAAAAATAGATTTTGAATCAATAATAGATTTAATAATAGTTTTTCTTAAACCAGTATATCTTAGCGTTTTAAATGATAAGAATTTTCAAAAAGAATGGTCTTTTAAAAAAAGAGAATGGAAAAATATAGATTGAAATATAGAAAAAAATCCTCGCTGTAAAGTTATTTTTTTTGTGTTTTGGTACAAGGCTCTTAGATCCAGGAGGAGCTTATATATAGTTTTGTTTTCCAGTTTGAAAATACTGTCAAATTCTTCATTTTGGTGGATTTCGGGACTGAATCGCACTACAGACCTAATATCTAACTGTTTACGCTTTACATAAAAATTACTCCTTATAGTACAAAACTCGTTACCAGTGATTGGCTAAATCTTTCTTGAGAGGATTTCCACCTCCTAAATTATGTAGCATCTTCCGACGCATTTGCAACACAACCTAGTCAAGAGAAGGAATAAATTCAATTTTGCAACGCAGAGCTGCTATTTATAGTAATGATTGGATCTGCAAATGGAGATATGTAATCCTGAATGCATCCTAAGAAACCTATTATATTACGTTTTGCTTATAAATACTCAAACTTTATGGAACTATAATACATTTAATTTGTTTATTTTTTCATATGCATTTGCCTTGGGTTTATATGATTTTAAAGTAAAATAAGAATAAAAACCAATAAAATGGTAATTAATTATCATTTTATTGGTGTAAATTATTTGAATTAATTTATATTTTATAAAATTTATATGTTTTTTCAAAGTCAATAAAATTGAAATAATCTAATTAAATTTTTTATAATCTCTCTACATATAATCCCAGTTCTTCTATTTGAGGAATTATATCCTCTAACGAATTACTGGAATGAATACCCATTAAATAATCATATCCTATGAATACTTTAAGAATGTCCTTATAAAAAACATTTAAACCAATATATTCCATTAAAAGCAGCCTGAAAAAGGAATCTATTTTATGCTCATTTGGGTTATCTTTAACACTGCTTTGGATATAAATGTCAATGATATCTTCTGTATAGAGATTCTTATAATCCTGTGTTAGTCGCTGAAACTCTTCATATGAAAAACTTCTAATAACATTATTAACAGTCAAGAATGGAACATTTATATACTGCATTACTAATTGTAAAGCTTTAATATAGCTACCTTCTACCTTTTTATAAGCATCAGTAGATAATTTTATGTTGTTATATATTTTGCCAATATCCTGACTTATATACGTATTTGTCTTCTTATTATAAAAAATTTTTTCACCATTTTTTGCAGTATAATTCGTGGAATCGTAACATATTAGGTTGCAATCCTTGCAAGAAATGATATAATTAATTATTGTAATATCTGGAAATATCTATTGCAACACGATTACAAAAACATATCCTTCAATTGCTTCAGTCTCATTTTTCTTTTTAAATCTATTAAACTTTGGCATTTTCTTTGACCAAAAATGATAGCTAAACCCTTTTATGACTTGTTTTATTTCTCGAAAACATGACTCTATTTTAAACCTATAACTATAC
>JBDMZA010000217.1:0-7449 GCA_039770155.1 Clostridiales bacterium | reverse complement strand
ATTCTTCTTTTTCCTTATAAGACTTCTTAGATATTATTCTACCTGCTTTATCATATTTAAACTCTATTTTATTCTTTTCTGAATCAGTAATTAGTATTATTTTATTATCATACCTATATTCATATTTTATAATTTTTTTATTTTTCTTTTCTTCAATCAATCTGTTTAATTTATCATATTTATATTTATACATTTTCTTATTTGAAACTTCTTCAATAACATTGTCTTGTTTATCATATTTATATTTTTTCTCTTCTCCATTAATATCAGTATGTTTAACTAAGTTATTAAATTTATTATATTCAAAATATTCTTTTTTATTGTCACGATAAATAGTTTCTGTTTTGTTTCCCTTTTCATTATAAAAATATTTTGTTACATTTCCCTCTTGATCAATTTTTTCAACTATATTATCCAAATCATCATATTTATAAATAATTTTATTATTATTAAAATCAATTTCACTAATTAGTCTATCTCTATAGTCATATTCAAAAACTTTTTCTGTTTTATCAGGATTTACAATTTTAGTTAATATATTTTTTGTATTATAAGAGTATTTCCACGCATTGCCATTAGCGTATATTTTTGAAATAATCCTATTTAATTCATCATATTTATAAATATTTTCATTTTCATTTTGATCTTTTACTTTAAGAACATTTCCCCTATTGTCATAATAATTTCTAATACATAAATCATTTTCAAATTTAATTTCTTCTAGAAAATTATTCTCATTGTATTTAAAATTTGTTTTCAAACCAGTTTCATCTAAAAACATTTTCACATTCTTGTTTTCATCATAATCTAATGAACAACTTGAATAATCAGGATTAATAGTCTTCACTAACATATTTTTATTATATTTATATTGATACTCATCATCATTTGGTTTTCTTATCTTAATTAAATTGCCATTACCATCATAACTAAACATATGAATATTACTATTTTTATCTTCAAATGAAGTCAAACAACCATCTCTATTAAAAGCTCTTTTTTCTGAAGAAATTTCATCATTTATTTCAATAATTCTTCTTAAATTATCATGTACATAATCTATATCTCTTCCATATTCGTCTGTGTACGTTACTGTACTTTCTTCTTTATTATGCTTATAATTAACAGCAACTTGACCATTCAATCTTTGACTAACAGTTTTTCCCTCTTCATCAAAAATATTTTGAAGTAAAACTTTGCCTTTTTGATCAATTATTTTTTCAATTTCACCACTATTATTATACTCATATTTAGTTATATATCCTTCTGAATCTTTAACTTCCACAAGATATTCCTTATTATATATATAATTCACTTCTCTTTTAGTTAAATCAAATATTTTACTTAATAACCCATCTACATATATAAAACAAATCTCACCACAATTATTGTAAACTTTTTCTAAGAAACCATCATTATATACAAATGTTGTTTTATTATTATTTATATGTATAATTTCTTTTATTTTTCCATCTTTTGAAAATAAATATTTTTCGCATTGAACATCTTCATAGATATATCCATCTTCATCATTATATAAATTTCCATTTCCAGTTCCAACAATTTCATAACCATAATTTTTTTCAGCAAAAGTTTCTGTCCTTCCATTACCAAAAACCACAACAATTTTGTCTTTTTTATATTGTAGAGCCATTTCAAAATTATGATGCCAATTTTTCCCTAAATTCCCTTCCCAAACATCAATTGAATTATAGAATCTTACTAACTCAATGATACTAAAACCTACAGTTGTTAAATCTTTTTGTTTCAACATATAATTACCTGTTGCTGCGTTTACATAATCTCCTATTGCTTCAACTTCACCATTTAAAATTCTATCATCCCCTGCAAAAACTCTGTAAGACAAGGTACTATAATCTTTAATTATTGTATCGAATTTACCTTCTAGTTCCAAAATTTCATCATCTGAAAAATTATTCTTTCCATAATTATTTAAATCCATTGTCTGTTGTGTTACATCATAATCTTCTGATTCTAAGTTATCTCCAGTCAAATCATCTTTTTCTACGTCTATTTCATTATCTCTTATTGTGTTGAAATCACCATCCAAATCAAATATTTCATTTTCTGTACCATTATTATTATCTAACTTAACAGTATTTTGAGTTTTATCATAATCATTAAATGTTTTATTAACCGAACCCTTTGACCCAATATATTCTGTGTTATCATTATCTAAATCATTATTCCTAATTCCTAGAACTTGAGTATTTCCAAATCTATCATTTTTTAAATCATCATCTGGATTATATGAATCCAAATTAAACTTTCTCAATCTTCTCTTTTTAACAAATTTATATGCAACAGCTCCTCCAACCAAAGCTGCTGTACCACCGCCAACAATTCCACCCATTGGCGTAGCTACTGTTCCTAATACAGTATTATTAACTTTTGATACCCCTTCTACTTTTTGATTTTTTGCATTATCCTCAACTTTTATAGATTTCTCGTCTTTTTTCTCAGCTTCCTTACTATCACTTTTTTCTTCAACTTCTTTATTTTCATCCATTACTTCAGATTTTTCATCTATTTTTTCTTGCATAATGACTTCCTCTGCATTACTTTCACTATAATTACTACCACTTGGTTCAACTGTCTCTTGATTATTTATTTGATTGCTTTCTTCATTTTCATTATAATTTTCTTCTTCATTCATATTCTCATTTTTACTGTTATCTTCTTCTATGTTATCTAATCTTTCATTTATATCATCTAAATTCTCATTTTGACTTTCTATCTTTTCATTCATCATATCAAACTTTTCATTTTGTTCATCTATCTTCTCATCCATATTATCTAATTTATCATTTACTTCATCTAACTTTTCATTTACATTACTTTTAGAATTTTTTACACTATTTAAACCTGAACTGATATTTGGTGAAATAGGCATTACATAATCATCTTTCAAATTATCAGTATCACTTTTATTACTACTGTTATCAACATTACTTTTATCATTTTCTATATTACTATTATTATCTTTACTTTTTTCCTCAACCACTACCACACCTTGATCTTTTGGTATTTGATTAGATGGTTCAACTTCACTTGGCTTAAAATTTGGATCTATTTCATATAATCCAGTTAATAGTTTATTTAAAACCTGATCATTCACATTATTTATATTTTCTAAAATCCCCTCAAAATTTGTTTTCATTTTACCAATTGAAATATTTGAAAATAATATTTTACTTTTAATTTTACTTAAACTTTCATATATATTTTCCAAGCCTTGAATCATACTTGATATTAAAAGCATTCTATCATCTATTTTTGAAGTATTCTTCAATATACTAGCAGGAATACTATTTAATACATTAATTTTGGATTTAGTTAATTCATCAATTACACTATTAATATCTTCTAAAATACTTTCTATATAAGTATCATAGTCATTTAAAAAACTTATTACTGCAATGATATCTTTTAAAATATTATCATAAGTAACCTCTTTAATTATATATTTATCAGAGTTATTCTCAATTCCACCATGACCATTCTTGCCTTTATAACCTGTCTCATTTTTGCTAAATAAAGAATTTACATTTCGAGCCATAAACTCTATTCTTTTACTAATATCTCTCATCATTTCTTTAAAACTTAATGAATACTCTCCACATAAAAAATCTTTTACATAAATTACATCATTCATTTTTTTCGTAGCTTCCTCAATCGTTTCACTAGTTTTTTCCTCATATTCCCCTACTTTTTTTTTAAATTCACAAAATGTAGGAATAATTATCACTTTTACTATTGAAGAATCTGCTTCCAATAACAGATCTATATCTACTATGCAACTATTTAAATCACTATAAACCACCATATCAATTCCACCTTAATCTATATTTCAAATAATTAAACTACAAAATTCATCTATATCACTATATACATCTGCTAATTTTAATTTTTTTATCTCAACTTCATCATTTTTAATATCACATTTACCTAAAATATTTTTATTATGAATTAAAACAGTTTTATACTCACTATTTTTAGTAAAATCTATAAAATCTATAAACACAGATAATATTCCTTTAGAAAATATTTTCTCTACATCTTCTGGAATATTATAACTAATATTATCGTCAAAAGGATTCACATTTTTTTTAATTTTCTTACCATTTATCAATTCCAAAAAATCTTCTTTATTTATATTAATATTCTTAGAAAATTCCTTATTCTCAACATCACTAAGTAAAGTTAAAATATCTAAAAAGTCATCCTTTAAATCCTCAAAATCTTTAACTATATTAAATATAAATTCATTACTTTTTATCCTAGATTTTTCAACAAAAATAATACCCTCCCTATATATGTAATAATTAATTAAAAAGGCACTTTTTTTATCTTTTTTTATATCAATTCTTATAAACTTTTCAGCTTCAAAACATACTATAGTTATAAAATATATAATTCTACTAATGATTATTTCATTATTTTTACTCAATTTAATATATTTTTTTTCAATTAAACTTCTTTTAGCATTTTCAAATTTTTTAGTTACTTCACTATGTGTAAGTTTTTCTAGATTTGTTTCAATTCCATATAATGAATCTTTTTTATTCAAATATCCTAAATAATTTATCTCTATATCAGTTAATATTATCCTATCCATAAATATCTCCCATTATACTTTAAATTGTTATCCTAAAGAGAATCTACTAGGATAACCCAAAACAATATCACATTCTTTTCAATTAGAATCATCAATATGTCTTTCTTAGGTTACCCTTAGAGAAAAAATCAGCGTGTTTTATAAGCAATTATAGAATTCTTGTAAAACACGCTAAGGATAACCTAAAAAATAATACCAAATTCTTTTTGTCTAAAGTTCGATTAAATCATGCGAATTTATACTCGAGAATTAGCGTTTATTTTTTGGATATCCATAACTATTAAAATCTTTTTAATTTACTTACAGCAGTTTTTTGTGCTTCATCTACATTATCTGAAAAATCTTTTACTAAAAGACCTTTTGCCGCAAATTTTTCTAAAGCAGATTCAGTAGTTTTTACAAGGTTATCAAACAATGGACTAAACTCTTTGTATACATCTCCATCCCACTGCTTAGCTGTTTCAGCAAAACTTTTTTTCATTTTCACAATAACTTCAGTCATTTCCTTCTCACCAGTTACAATGCATTTGCTGAGTACTTCCATTTGTTCTTTACTAAGTCTAATTGATGCCATTAAATGACCCCCTAAAATATATTCCTTATTACCATTTTTTACTTAAAAGCTATTCTTATTTTACAACAAATATACTAAATCAGTCAATAAACATATAATTTTTATTTTTATTTTCATAGTAAAATCCTCTCTAATTGAAGCTACTGTTTTTATTTAGTGACATATAGAATTAGTATTTCATATAAAATATCTTAAAATAATTTTCTTAACATTTCCTAAAAAACATTATCTTAATATTTTACTATTCATTAGGAGAATCTAAAGTATTAGGCATAATCAAAAAATAAACTAGTCAACTTTTTTTAAAAATCCGTTAAAGCATCGGTATTTTCAGAAAAAAGTTGTCTTATGAAATTTTTGATTATGCCTTAATAGTCTATTAATACATAGACTATTAATACTTTGTATGCTATAATGTACCAATATAATCTAAAGGATAGTATCATATACCTTTTTCATTAAAAATCATCAATAAATGTTAATTTTGAGATGTTATATAGAAAAAGCTATTATTTATTATGATTCTCTTACATTCCAGGAAGGTGAAAAAATTTGCACAAATTTATTTTAAATATTTACTATCGAAATAATCATATTGAATTTGACATGACCAAAGTAAATACTGTCTATATCGGAAATAATACAAATTCAACAATACCTATACCTTCTGAAAGCATAAGTAAAAAAGAATTAAAAATTACAAAAAAAAATACTTTGTTAAATATAGATTGCTTATCAGGTAATGGACTAATCTTCAAAGGAAAATCTGTAAAGAATGCTAAATCGGGTAATTGTGATGTGTTTTCATTTGGAAAAGAATTTAGTGTAGTTGCAATACCTATTATATATGATAATGACAAAAACAATATAATACAAGTTGATATTTCAAACAAAAATTTAATTTATATTGGTTCCAGTAAAAAAAATACTATTTATATAAACAACAGATTAATATCATCTGTTCATTGTTGTATAGAAAAGGATAGTCAAAATAACTTTATAATAAAAGATTTAGATTCACGAAATGGAGTTTTTGCAAATTCAAAACCTGTAAAAGCTACTGTTTTAGACAAAAATACAGTAATAAATATTGTAGGAATAAAAATAAAAGTTTTGAATAATATACTATATATAGATCCTAAAGGCTTTGATATAGAATTTAGAGGTTTAAATTCCTTTAATAATACTGACATATCGAGCATAAGGAATAGTTATAAAAAAGAAATCTCAAAAAAAAGTATAATTTTGTTCAAACGCTCTCCAAGAATTATACCAACCTATGAAAAAGGTGTAATAACTATTGAAGATCCACCACAAATATCTATAACACCTACAATTTCTTGGTTTCAAGTACTTATAATGCCTTTGGTAACAACTTCCATTTTTGTTGTCATGATATCAATGGGAGGTTCTATGAGATATCTTTATATGTCTGGAACATTAGCTATTGTAGGTATACTTGGAGCCCTTGTAAACTACTTTTCTCAAGTGAAAAAACATAAAAAAGATTGTATTTCCAGAAAAGAAAAATATTATGCTTATTTAGAGTCACTAAAAACAGATTTTGAAAATATAAAAAAAACCTATATTGGTACAATTTTAAAAAACTATCCTAAAGTAGATGAATGCATAAATTTTATAAAGAATTTAGATAAAAATCTTTGGGAAAGAACCCCAGATGATTTTGACTTTTTAAATATAATGATAGGAAATGGTATTTTAGATTTCCCCTATGAAATCATAGCACCTGAGCAAAAGGTCTTTGAAGAGAAAGATGATCTTATAAGTAATGCTGTTACATTAAAGGATAATTTTAAAAGCATCAATAATCTTCCTATAACTTTAAATATAAAAAAAAGTGGAACAATTGGCTTAACAGGTGACAGAAATATATCTTTTGATATTTTAAAATCAATGATTATACAAATTTCATCATTGCATTCTTATGATGAGGTTAAAATCGTTTGTCTTTATTCTGAAAAAGAATCTGAAAAATGGGAATGGATTAGATGGTTACCTCATTCTTGGAATAATGAAAGAACAATTAGATATATTTCAAATTCTAAAGAATCTTCCAAGGTTATATTAAATGATGTATATGATATTATTTATAGAAGAAAGAATCAAAATTCAGATAATTTAACACCATTACCATATTATATAGTATTTATATCAGACTTAAAACTAATTAAAAATACTCCTGTTTATGATTATTTAATATATAACAATGAGCATT
>JBDMZA010000216.1:0-2993 GCA_039770155.1 Clostridiales bacterium | reverse complement strand
CATAAGGTTAGTAAATTTGCAGACTTTAGATTTGAGGAGTACACAAATAAAAGAAATCCCTGAGACTATCATAAGGTTAGTAAATTTGCAGACTTTATATTTGAGTAGTACACAAATAAAAGAAATCCCTGAGACTATAACCAAGTTAGTAAATTTGAAGAATTTAGATTTGAGTAGTACACAAATAAAAGAAATCCCTGAGACTATCGTAAGGTTAGTAAATTTGCAGACTTTAGATTTGAGTAGTACACAAATAAAAGAAATCCCTGAGACTATCACCAGGTTGAAAAAATTAAAAGTTTTAGATATAAGTGATACAAATATCAATTTTTTTAATTATACTTTGCTAAAAATAAAAATGCCTATTTTTAACAGAAATAGAATTGATTTTGCAAATGATAATTTTTGGATATATGGTTATAAATATTTTTTTAAAAAGGGAAGAATATATGTAAAATTTCACGAGATTGAAATTAAAGGTGTTTATGTTAACAAATTATCATTTGATAATGTACCTGATGAAGTAATTGAACAGGGACGAAACTTTATAACAGATTATTTGAATACTAAAAAGGAAATTACTATAAATGAATTTAAAATTTTACTAATTGGTAAAGGTGCTGTTGGAAAAACATCTTTATTGAAGTGTTTAAAAAAAGAAGAGTTTGATGAGCAAGAAGATACAACACATGGTATATCAATAAGAGATTATAAATTTAATTATAATAAAAAGGAATATGAATCTAAGATATGGGATTTTGGTGGCCAAGATATAATGCATAGTACACATAAATTTTTCCTATCTGAAAGATGTTTTTATATAGTTGTATTAGATGGTAGACAGGATGACAATGTAGAATACTGGCTTAAGCATATAAAATCATTTGGTGGAGATTCACCTATTTTAGTTGTTATAAATAAGATGGATATGTATCCAAATGCAAGTTTAAATGAAAAATACTTGATAAACAAATATAAAAATATTAAAGATTTTTACAAAATTTCATGTAAAAAGTGTGAAAATATTGATAAGGTTGAAGAAGGTATAAAAAAACACCTGAATAGTATAGAAAACATTAATATTGCATGGCCTGAAAGTTGGCTAAAAGTTAAGAATAAGTTAGAGAAAAATAGTTATAACTATATTTCTTATGAAAATTATGAAGATTATTGTATAGAATTTGGTATGAAAAATAAAGAGACACAAAATAATTTACTTAGATATTTAAATGATTTGGGAGTTATATGTGATTTTTCAAATTGGAAATTAAAAGAAAGAAAAGTATTAAATCCGAAATGGATTACAATCGGAGTTTATAAAGTCATAACTTCTGAAAAAATAAAAATTAATAATGGATATTTAAAAGTTAATGATTTGGATGAAATAATTAATAAAGAATGTAAAAACGAAGAATTTGAAAAAGTTTTTAAAAATGAAGGCTATAACTATAATTTGTCTGAACAAAAATATATTTTAGATTTGATGGAGGATTTTGAATTATGTTACTTTGTTGACAAAGAAACAATATTGATACCATCATCACTAAATGATTCAGAAACAGAACATGAAATCAATAAAAATGATACCTTAGAGTATAGATATGTTTATAATTTTATGTCAAAATCGATTATACATAGATTAATAGTAAGAATGAAAAGTTATGTTGATAAAAAAAATGTTTGGAGTACTGGTGTAGTATTAAAAGATAGATCAAATGATGTAAAAGCATTGGTAAAACTAGATGAAGAGGAAAGGACAATTTATATAAACATAAAGGGTGATTTTGGTAGGGATTTATTAGCAAACATCAGAAAAGAGATAAATGAAATAAATGATAGCTTGAAAGATGTATCAGAAGGTGTAGAAGAATTTGTAATTAAGGATGGAAGTAAGATTTCATATAAAAGTATATTAATTCATTATCAAAAAGGTAAATATACTATACTTGCTGAAAACGGAAATGAATATATAGTTACTGAACTATTGGGTGATATACAATCACTTGATTTACTTGATAGAAAAATTATAAATGTGAGAGGAGATTTACATATGGATGAAATTAAAGGAAATAAAATTAATGAAGTTAAAGGTGATAGTGTTGGCGAAGATAAAGTTGTAATTAGCGGAAATACTGGACAAGTTAATTATGCTAAGGATAATGCAAAGATTGAGGCTACTATGAATGTTGATAATAGAAGTATTAATCTAGATGGAATTGATAAGGAGAAGTTATTTGAGCAGTTGAGTAAACTAGAAGAAGCTTTTGCAAAGAATAAAATGTATAAAGAGGCTGGAGAAATAAATGAGGCTATAGAGGAAAAAAACGAATCAAAAGTCATTAAGTTTTTAAAGGCTTCTGGACAAAAAGTATTACAAATTGCTGAAACAACTGGATTACCTTTAGTTGTTGAAATAGTGAAAAATAGATTGGGTATTTGTGAATAGAGTAAATGACAGTAGCAGGTCAAATGAGATATTTTTCAATGAAAATGTTAATAACAAAATCTGATCATAACTTAAAAATATTTAGAGGTTGCAGATTATATAATCGAAGTTTAATTTTATTGTAAAAAATATTATGAATATAACTTATTGTATATTTAAGATATATTAAGTTATATATTTTTTTGCCTAGAAATTTTAAAATGCATGTAACTAAGTAATAAAGTGGAATTCAAAATGAATCAAACATAATCCTATTATGTTTGATTGGACTTGTATATACCAATTTCCTAAATTTATATAACATATTAATATAAGTTATTCATTGTATATATATTCTATGTTAATATAAATTAATTATACAATAATTATTAACATATACAAAAAATAAGGAGGTAGATATGTTTTCTGTAAATTTTATTATTCCATTGATTAATATTTTTTTTGTTCTATTTATAAAAATAGTTACTAGAAATGATAGACATAAATTAATTTCAAAAGAAGATTTTGCAATTGGAATAGATTTATCAGTAATATCATTGGTAATATT
>JBDMZA010000215.1:0-2801 GCA_039770155.1 Clostridiales bacterium | reverse complement strand
CATTAATCCTATAAAAAACAATATAAAAGAATATATATAACTCCCTTTTATTACAGGTAAATATTTATAATAATTTATAAAAATAAATATTATTATTAAAATAATTTGCATAAATATACCTATCATTATCATCTCAAATTTTATAGTTTTATTCTTTATAGAATAAGGTTTTATACTGTTTTTTATACTTTCATTCAAACAACTATCATCTATTGTATTTCTTACTTTAAATTCATTTTCGCAAACTTTTATTAAATCTTTATATTTTTCATTTTTAATTAAATTTATAATCTCTTCTTTTTTTATTTCACTGAATTTAGACTCAAGTAAATCATTATATAATTTTATAATACTGTTATTATCCTTACCTAATTCATAAGGAATATAAATAAATTTTAATTCATCACTTTTATCTATGAAAATATAATCTAAGTCAAGAATTAATGAATTTCTGTCAAGAAAATATTCTCCACACTTATCTATATGCTCTATAATTAAACAAAATATTTTAAATATTTCATCATGATTTAAAATATTTATACTCTCGGATAGTTTCCTTAAATTAGAACAGTTATAATAAATACTTAAAGAACTATTTATTTCTTTTAATTCTATCTTAATATAGTTTAATTCACTATTATTGTTTATAACATTTATTTGAAATTCTTTTACATCTTTTTCAATCATATCAATAATAACATATTTATTTATATTTTCAATTTCATTCATAATCTACTCCCAAATCAATAAAACTATTTTTATTAATAAACTCAAAAAAATAAATGGTACATAGGGTAATGTCTCTCCTAATTCCCTTTGCTTTTGTATAATTAGTTTTATTACTGAAAATATAAATACCAAAAAAGTAGAAAATGTTAAAACAGTAATAAATTCTTTTAAACCATATATACTACCTATAATTGAAAAAATTAAAACATCTCCAAAACCCAAAGAGTTTTTGAATAACATGGCTATAACACTCATAACAATAAGAATCCCTATGAAAACCATTAAGTTGGAAATTAAAAACTCATTTAAAATACTTATTAAAATTAAAAATAAAACTAATAATAATAAGTATTTATATGGTACAGTTTTACTTTTTATATCTTCCCTACTTATCAAAAATAGTATAATAGGAACTATAAAATATTTTATAATCCCTATAAAAATATTCATAATATTATCTCCTAACTAATAATAGTAATTCTCAGGAGAACCTATTTAAAATTCCTCAGTTATTTTATTAATATCAAGAACTTTATCTAATAATTCATTGATAAATTTTATTATCTTATCTTTAAATATTAGCGCCACAATTACAAGAACTGCAATTAATATAACAATTTCAACGGTTCCCATACCATCTTCTTGTGTAAAAAATTTTTTTAATAATAGCATTTATAAATCTCCTAACTATGGATACTCAAAATACTTTATAGTCTAACAACTCCAATATGTTTGATTATCCCATAATATTTAATTATTCAAAAAATAATTAGCATTTTAAATTTTTCTTTTCTTCAATTCTCCACATAAATTATTTTTGCTTTGATTATAATTATAAATTGTGTTTAAATTAATATTCCCTTTGTCTATTCCTAATATTTCAACTATTTCAACTATTTTTCTTGTTTTATCTCTTAATTTTGAAATATGAATTATGATATCAATTCCTGAGCATATTTGTCTTCTTACAGCATCAAGAGGCATAGTATTTCCAAGAAGCACCATCGTCTCTAATCTACTCAACATATCTTTGCAAGTATTGGCATGACCTGTTGTTAAAGACCCATCATGTCCAGTATTCATAGCTTGTAACATATCTATAGCTTCAATGCCCCTTACTTCACCAACTATTATTCTATCTGGTCTCATTCTAAGTGAAGTCCTTATGAGATCACGAATAGAAATATTACCCACATTTAGCGAATTAGAGTTTCTTGTTTCAAGTTTTACAATGTTTTTAATTCCATCTATTTTTAACTCAGCTGAATCTTCAATTGTAATTATTCTTTCTTCCTTTGGTATAAAATTAGATATTATATTAAGAAGTGTTGTTTTTCCTGCTCCTGTACTACCTGAAATCATAATATTATGTCTTTCTAATACCAATAATTCTAAAAATTTAGAAATCTCCAAATTTACAGTTTTATTATCAATTAAATCTTTTATCGTTAAGATAGATTTTTTGAATTTTCTGATAGTAATTATTGGTCCATTTAAAGCAATAGGAGGTAATACAATGTTTACTCTAGATCCATCTTCTAATCTCGCATCTACAATTGGATTAGATTCATTAACTTCTCTATTAACTTTTCCCACTATGTTAGAAATAATATTATATAATTTTTCTAAATTATCAAAAGATGTATTTATTTTTGTTATTTCTCCTTTTTTTTCAACAAAAATATCTTTATAACCATTTATCATAATTTCATCAATTTCAATATCTTCTATTAATGGCTGTATAATGTCTAACCTTCTAATTGAATTAAAAACATTATCAACTATCTTGTTTTGATATACACTATTGAAATCTGAATCATTTAATTTTTCCATCACTTCATTTTCTATTGTTTTTTTAATATAACCGTCATTTATATCGCTATTTAAATTTATTTTTCCATTAATACTATCAATAATATTTTCTATAAACTTTTCATTACCAACTTCATTAAACATCTTACTTAATTTATGTAATATTTTTTCAATTGATTGATACTTATATATATTGATATATTCATCATTTTTATTATTTGACTCCATTAATAAAATAATATTATTTTTATAAATTTTAT
>JBDMZA010000214.1:0-11162 GCA_039770155.1 Clostridiales bacterium | reverse complement strand
GTTCTAGATGTTTTACTAAATTAGTTCTAAAGAGTTTTTGGGGAGGGGGAAAATATGTATTTATTCAGAAAAAATAATTATTTTATCAAATATATAATAGTTAATAAAAGCATATTAAGGAGTTATATGACAAATTGAAGCTGTAAAAATAACTTAACTATAAGTTGACCAGTTTATTTTTTTAACTTGCCTTATATAGATTTTATATTTATTGTTGAAAAATATTTTTCTACTCTTGATTCAAAAATTTGTACTTCTGGTTTATCATAATTTGTAATACTTTCTGCATTATCAATAAATATTGGTAATTTTAAATTTGTATAATGATTTACCAAAGAAGATATTTCAAGGTAAGCTCTTATTCTTTCTGAATTTGACAACAATCTAAATTCTTTATTATCATACTTTATCTCAAAAAATTCTTTAATTTCACCAGTATTTTTATTAACCTTTTCTAAATTAATTGACACCCTATTTAAATTGTTTTCTAAATTTTGAAACAAAACATCTGCTCGTACAGCGTTTGCATGTATATAAGCATTTAAAGTTTTCATAATTTTATTTTTTTCTAAAACTGTGTTCTTTAAATCAGACTCAATTTTTTCTTTTAGAAACAGTGAATTTTTATATATTTTTTTATTAGTTTCATATTTAGTATTTTTCATATTTATATCATTTAACTTTTCCTTTAAATTCTTTAATTTATCTTTTAAAAAGTTGATTTCTTCTTGATTGTCTACTTTGCTAGAATTTAAATTATATCCATCTATTTCTTCTTTTAATTCTTTACCTTTTATTACAATTTCATTCAGTTTTTCATGAATTTCTTTATTATTTTTAGCATTTATATTAATATTATTAATTGTTTCTTTATCAAATTCTCTTAAACAAATAGAACATTTTTCTCCTATTTTATATGAACTATTATCTATTTTTGATTTATAAAATTCATATTCTTTTCTCAATAGATTTCTTTCCTTTATTAATACATCAAGTTTAGTATTTTCACTATGAACTAATAGTAAATTTAATTTTAATTCTAGTTTTTCAATTTCTTCCATCAAATCTTTATTATCAATAAAATCTCTATTTATATCTATATTTACTATTGAACCTTCTATTCCTTTTAATTCACCCTTTAAACTTATCTCCAACTTTTCCAATTCTCTTATTTTCTTTCTTTTTTTACTGATTATTTTAATTAAATTTACAAGATCATTTTCCTTGATTAAATATCTCTCATCATCTGGAAGCTTATCCCAAACTTCATTCATATCAAAGTTTGGAACAATATTTAATATAAAATTTCTAGCTTCTGTTGTAGAAAATTTAGAAAAATATCCAGGTACAAAAACAGACATAAATATATCTTTTGATTTAATTAGATTCTCCATTTCCTTCTGTGTAATCTTTTTATTATCTAATATTATAATTGTACCATCCCTATCCATACTCCTTCTTAATACATGTTTTTGCTCATTATTGTCAGAAAAATAAATTTCAACAAACATTTTTTCACTATCTTTATTTCTTAATAACTTATAATAAGTTAAATGACCATCAATATTACAACCACAAAATCCCCATACAATAGCTTCACATATTGATGTTTTACCAGTAAAATTATCCCCTTCTATCAAAGTATGTTTATAAAAATCATATGTAATTTCTGTATCATCAGAAACATTTTTAAATCCAGATAGTTTTAATTTAAATATTTTCATAATAATATAAACACTCCAATTTTAAAATATAAAAATTTATGTTATGATCTATTATGTAAAATTATATCATGCAAATTTGGATAAATTAAGTACTTTTGCTTTTATTAATTTAGTTGTTTTTTAAATTAACATCTTATTTTATTATTTGGAGGATTAAAATGAACTATGATATTTCAATAAACTCATTATATATATGCGTTAAAGATATGAAAAGAGCCATTAAATTTTATGAAAATATCTTTAATCAAACAGTATCTAAAAAAGATACTATTCTAAGTGTTTTTAATATAAAAAATTTCAGATTTTGTTTATTTGCAAATGAACAAGTAAATGAATCTGTTAAATATGGAGACAATTGTTTACCCAGTTTTGAAGTAAATAATATCAGTTTATTTGTTGAAAAACTTAAATCACTGAAAATTGAAATTGTATTTCCATTGACTACAATTAATAATAATTGTGTTTTAGAATTTAAAGATTCAGAAGGCAATGATATTGAAGTTTATTCTAAATTCACACTCTAAAATATAATTTAATTATAACTATTTATTGTATTCTTATGTAATATTAAGTATGTTAATATGATTATATGAGTTGTATCAAAAGTATCTTTATATTCTTTCTTTAAAAACAAAATACAAAACAATACTAATTATACATATCACCAAAATAATTTTAGATTTTTTCCTAAGTTTTCTTGTTTTTTTGTCAAAGAGAACCTCCATTATGTATATTACAATTATTATATACTGGACTGTTGTTACCAGTAGTATTTGTTTGTATATTTCCATCACTATTATTTCCTATGTTTTGTGATGTTATATTACTATTAACTTTAGCCCTTTCAATCACATCCCATAATTCTAAATATCTTTTATTTTTAATAATTCTATCATAGCTTATATCAGAACTTTGTCTAAAATATATTACAAAATCTGATTGTTCCAAATTACCTTTAAATAATTCTGGTTATAACGTTTTTTGGGGAGGCTTTCTATATCCACCTAATGATAAGAAAATCTTTTAGAAAAATACATACAAAAAGACTTTGATTAAAAAACCAAAGCCTCAAACACGTTTGTAAATCTAGTGCCGAAGGTCGGACTCGAACCGACACGGGTTTAACCCCGCTGGATTTTGAATCCAGTGCGTCTGCCAGTTTCACCACTTCGGCATTACTACCAACATGTAAGATTATAATTCTCATCTTAATATTTGTCAATACATTTTTATCATTTTTATAAATAAAATTAATTATTAACTAAGGGATAACAAAAAAATAAACTCTAATTCTCAAGTATGAATTCGCACAATTTAAGCGAACTTCAGACGAAAAGAATTCGATATTATTTTTTAGGCTCTCCTAAGGATGTCTCTAATTAATCAAAGTATACTTTTTTCATCATAAAATAATATTTTTATACATTCTTCAAATACTGATATACGACAACAAAGTATGAATTTATTTATTTTACACAAAAAAAATGACCTTGTATAAAGTCATTTTTCTCTTAATTATAACAAAAACTATTTCTTTTTCTTATTAACAATCTCTTTAAGTCCTTTTCCTGGTCTAAAAACAGGAACTTTCTTTGCGGGAATCTTAATTTCTTCCTTAGTTTGTGGATTCATTCCTTTTCTCGCTTTTCTTTTCTTAACTTCAAATGATCCAAAACCTACTAAAGAAAGTTTTTCACCTTTTTTTAAGACTTCTTCAATTGATCTCATAATTGCATTAAGAGCTTCTTCGCTATCTTTTTTACTTAATTCTGACTTTTGTGCAATAGCACTAATAAGTTCTGCTTTATTCATAGATATATCCTCCTTGAAAAATAACAGATTGCCTATTAATATTTTAATTAAAAGGAAATAAATAGTCAATATAAATCGCAAAAATAAATCAATTAAAAGTACCTTTATTTCTTGATTAGAGATTTTTTATTAAATGATCATTCTCTAAAACACACATATAGCATGAGCTACAACCCTTATATTGAATAGTATAGGCATTTGATACTTATTTATTCTTACAATATATTTTTCGGCAATATTTACCAAAATATTTGTCATAATTTTTCAAAATTTTCACTTTTATTCATTATTTTTTTATTTTCAATATATGATATCATTTTTATGATTTCCTTACAGTAACATAATTATCAATTATTTCCGAAATAGCAATTATACCACTAACAACAGTACCCATTCCTAATATCTTGAATATTTTACTATTTTTTGGATTATTTATTCTTGCAATAGTTTTTTTAACTCCAAAATACTGGCTACCTAATTGACAAATCACCAGGTTATCTTCATCATCTCCAGTTAAAGCTATTACAATATCAGCTCTTGAACAACCTGATAAATCTAATCCATCAATTGAGGAACCTGATGCATAGATTATTGAATCACCAAGATCCATTTCTAATTTTTTTACTCTATCAAAATTCCAATCCACTAATGTAACTTCATGGTTTTCATCCATAAGTGTTTTTGTTAAATAATAACCGGCTTTTCCCGCGCCCACAATTATTATATACAAATTTCTTCCCCCTTTAAAAGTTTAATATAACTGTTTACACTTACTTCTGTTTGACAATAACAAATCATTCCAATTTTTTCTTCATAGAATTTTTTGCATTTAGGATCAACAATTCTTAATATAACTTTTGGTACATTAAATATAAACTTTGAAATTTGCCCAACCATAATATTTGTATTATCACCTTTAGCAACTGTTATTAGTGCTGAAGCCTTTTCAATACCTGCATTTATTAAAACTTCTTCATCAATTCCTGTTCCAACAATTTTATTTCCAGTAAAAACATCATCCAATTTTCTCAAAGCCAAGGGATCTCTGTCAATAACTGTTACTTTATATCCCTGATTATTTAAATCAATTGCCATTTTACTTCCAACTCTACCACAACCAACTATTATAACTTTGTTCATAGAAACACCTCTTTTAAAAACTTTAGTAAAATTATTTTTTTGTTTCTATTTATTTTCTGTAATTTTTTTTATTATATTAGATATTTCTTCATTCTTTTCAAAACTATAATCACCTATTTTAATATCTCTAGTTTTATTTAAACTAATCATCTCATTTTCAAATTTTTCACTATCAATAATAATTCCTTTATCATATAATTTTTTACCTACTATTTTTGAAGAATCGCCTTCATTTATTGTAATTAATATAAATTTCTTACTTTCTTTTTTATCTACAACCTTTTTTAATTCCTCATTATCAAATTTTTTTACACTATTATCTTGATCTCCAGAAATTACAAATCCATCATAATTATTTTTAGTATCTTTTAAGATATCTTGGTTCATTTTTACATTATAAGAATCATCTTTTGAATATATAATACTTATTAATGATGTAAAAATTATTCCTAATCCAATTCCAAATAAAATACTTTTTAAATTCATTCCTAAATCTCCTACCTTTTATCATCTGTTTTTAGGAAAATCTAAAAAATAACACCAAATTTTTTTCGAATGAATTTCATTTAAAACAAAGAAATTCATACTAAAAATTAGAGCTTACTTTTTGGATATCCCTTACTCAATAAAATAAAAAGTTAATCTAACATATCAAATATTAGTTTAACTTCTCCTTTGCCAATATTTAATTGTTTTGCTATTTCAATTTGAGTTAAACCTTTATTCTTAAAGTCTAAAACTTTTTTATATCTTGTATTTAAATGAATAACTTTTTCATTTACACTTATTTTTTCATTATTAATCTTGATTTGTGTATTATTAATATTTTTTTGTTTAATATTTGTATTTGTTTTTGTAGTTACATCATTTTTATTAAAAACTCTGTTATCTGTTCCATTTTTTAAAATTTCATTTTCTAAAACACCTTTTTCTGATATAGCTACATCAACATTCATAAAGTACTCTCCTAATTTCTTTTCTCTCTTATCAAACTCAGTAACTATATAATCAGAAAATTTATTTAATTCTTCAACCATAATATCTGCATCTTCAATTATTTCTACCAAATCATTTTTTTTTGAATCTATGACTTTTTTATAATCAATACTTCTTTTTTTATCTATTATAATCCATATAAAAGCCATAAATACAATCATAATTCCAACTACCATAACACATATATAAAAACCATTCATTATTCATCACCCACTTATTTTTTCTTTTGTTAATATAAATAACTTCTAATTCTTGTGTATAAATTTACAAAATTTAATCTAGTTCAAAGAAACAGTATTTAAATTCTAATATCTAAAATACTTTCTTCATTAGTATCTTCTTTTAAATTCTTATTCCTTTTTTTCTTTTTCTTTTCTTGATTTTTCTCATTTTTATCTTTAATTAATGCTTCTTGTGCCTTTTCTCTTTTAGTTACCTGTGATAAATTATTCTCAATATTATCTTTTATAGTTTTTGTTTGATACTGTAATAAATTTAAATTTCTATTTTGCAAATCATTTTTTATTTTTGCAATATCATTAGTTCTAGTATACATTGATTGAAAATCAATTGATTTAATAGACACTTTTATCACTCTCTTCTTGAAATTTAATATACATAGACTAAAGTGGAATACAAAATTTCTTTATTTTTCATATGTACCAATTCTTATATCGCCATCCTTATATAAAGTACATTTTTGTAAAGTATCCTTAATATTCATCGTTGAAGTACCTATTGTTATTCTGGTTCCTTGATAAATATTACCACTAATATGAATTTTTCCCTTTGTTTCTTCATTCAATTTCTTGTTTATTTTCTCCATTTCACTGTTGATTTTTTCAATTCTTTCCTTTAAATGTACTATTGTTCTAAGACTTCTAGCTAATAATTCTTCTTTTTTAGAATCAATAGAACCAGATTTTTTCATTCTCTGTAAAAGAATTATAGCTTGATCTGTTTTTGTATTATCCTTATTTACTTTATTTAATTCATCTTTCAATTTTATATATTTTTCCTTTAATGATGGATTTGAACCCACTTCTAATTCCGTAACAGTATTCATATGTGAACCTATAACTTTTGCACTTACTTCTTTTCCCACTTTACATTTGCCCCCAACTAAAAGTCCTTTTTTCCCACTTAATTCAACTGAATTACCACACTTAATATTACTATGCATTATTGCTTCTGATTTTATTGAATTTCCCGCATGAACTACGCTATTTTCAATGTACCTTGCAATAACTTCACCACCACAAATTAAAACACCTTTATCATTCCCTTGCATACCCCTTCTTAAAACAATATCTCCTTTTGCCTTTATTACTGCACCTTCTACTACACCAAAAACCTCAACATTTCCTCCTGCCTCAATTTCATATCCTGACATTACATTTCCTCTTACTGATACATTACCTATGAATTTAACATTACCTGTTGATGGTCCAACATCTGAAGGAACTTCATAATTTGGATAAACATTTACTTTACCTTCTAGAAAACAAATCTCTCCATCGATTTGAGCTACCAATGTTTTTTCATCTTCACTTATCTCAACATTTCTACCTTTTGGCAATTTTGCTTCTTTCCCATCTATAGCTTTTATTTCATTACCAGTAACCATTTTTCCGGATAAACCCTTAATTGGTGGTACCAAAGCACATAGTTTTTGACCTGTTGTTGCATTTTTTATTATATCTAGATCCCTGTAATCAACTCTTCCATCTTCTAATATAGTGGGTTTACTCTCTTTCTTCACATCAAAAAAGCATTCTATTTGTCCACTTTTTCCATTTATCGGTGTTTTACCTTCAGCAATTAATAATTTTTCATTATAAGAAGGGTACTTTAGAAGTGATTCTAACAAGTCATTATTTATTCCATATACTACACCATTTTCAGCTAATTCCTCTAATACTTTTGTCATAGCAATTGGCTTACCTCCATCTGGTTCAATAAATGTAATATATGCTTTCATTTTATCAGCAGTTACACTAATTTCAACAATTCCATCTATTAATACTTCTTCTTGAGGATCAGCAATTTTGACTTTCTTTTTTGAAGGTCTTTTTATCTCACTGTCCACTACTAATTTCAAATAATTTTTTATTCTTTTTCTTGCTAATCTTTTTACTACATCATTAATATCTAATTTTTTACCAGAACCAATTGCAGGAAAAACTGTAATATAAATTCCATCAACACTATAATCCAGTTCAAAATAACCATCATTAACATTTTTTCTCATACCAAGAATATTACTCATATTTACACCTCTTATTCTTTTAATATTGCTTTATGTCTATTTAATTTTCCTCTAAGTCTTAATATTGCTTTTGAATGTAGTTGGGAAATTCTAGACTCTGATACTTTCATAATTGAACTTATTTCTTTTAATGTTAATTCTTCGTAATAGTATAAAGAAACAACAGTCTTTTCTTTTTCTGGTAATTTATCAATAGCATCACTTAAAATTTCTTTTATTTCTGTTTTTTCTAAATGACTCTCTGGTTTATCATCACTATTTGAACCTAATGAGTCAACCTCAACCTCATAATTTTGTTCCAAAAAATCTTCTAATGATAGCATTGAAGAAACTGTTACATCATTTAAAACTTTATGGAATTCTGCAACTGATACTCCCATTCTGTCGGCAATATCTTTATCTGTTGCTGAATGTCCTAATTCATTTTCTACTTCTGCATATACTCTTTCCAATTCTTTATTTTTCTGTCTCAAAGATCTTGGTACCCAATCCATTTCTCTAATACTATCAATTATTGCTCCTCTAATTCTCAAAGATGCATAGGTCTCAAATTTCACACCTTTTTTCAAATCAAACTTATCGATAGCATCAATCAATCCAAAAACTCCAAATCCTACCAAATCATCGTACTCAACATTTGAACCAAAATAAATATTCAATCTACCTGCTATATATTTAATAAGATGAGAATACTCCATAATTAATTTTTCTCTAACTAAAGGATCTTTCTTTTTTGCATACTGATGCCATAATTCCATTTGTTTATCAGTACCCTGAGACATGTAAATCCCCCTTCTTACTTAGTATAATATTAAAATAATTTTTATGTTACTATTTCAAGTAAATAAAAGATTTAGTTCTATATAATTTACTAAGTGATATACAAAAAATAAATTTAATTTTTAGACAAGAAAATTATTATTTATTCATCTAAATTTTCACTTATAAGTTTTGAAAGTTCATCTGGTGAAAAATCTTCATCTTCTGTTGTTGCATTAAAACTACTACCCTTTGCATCACTTTCATCATTAGTTAGGTTATTTTTTCCTTCATCAGTATTTTGATCCCTTTCATCATATGGAGTTTCATCTTCATTACTTTTTTTACTACTATCAACTTCATTTATTATATTTGTTAATATATTTCTCAAATAAATTCCCAAAATATAAAATGTTATTAATATTATTATCATTCTTATATATATAGTTTTATTTGATAATTGCATAATATTTGAAATAAAACCTACACTAATTGTCATACTAAAACTTAATATTAAAGGGAGTTTTTTGAGTATATCCATTTTATTAATATCCTCACATATAAAAAATCTAAATATCCTTAATACCATGTCCTATTGTTTTTATAACAAATTTCCCATCACTTGAATATAATTCAACTGTTCTTCCATAACTACCTCCAACATCCTCTGCCAACAATGGAATTTCTAATTCTTCTAATATTTTTCTGGAAGCTTCAGCATTTCTCAATCCTACTTTCATAATTTCAGACATCTGACTAAATTTAAACATTTGCGCTCCACCCGCTATTCTTGCTGTTAAATTTCTCTTTTTTGAACCCATATTTACCATATCAGAGAAAAGCTTTTTTATTCCTGTATCTGCAAATTTAGCAATATTGCTATTATTTTTAATAAAATTACTATAGGGTAGCATAATATGTGCAAGTCCTGAAATTTTCAAAGCACTATCATACAAAGCAATTCCTATACAAGAACCCAATCCTAATGTTGTTATCATGCATGGATGCTTTGAGGCTTTTAGGTCTGCCATTCCTACTCTAATTATATTATTCATTAACTTATAACTCCTAAAGCTTTTAATAATTTTTCATAAGAATCCATATCAGGAATTAAAAAGAAATCACCAACTACTTTATTTAGTCCATCAATAAATTCAGTTTCTATATAGAGTACAGTATCACCTACTTTTCCAAACTCAATTGCTGGAACACTCAATATTGCTCCAGCCATATCAATTGACAATGATGGCACTGATGGAACAATTGTCATTTTCGTGAGTAGAGAAAGAGCTGATAAATAGGCTCCTGTTAGAATATTTCCAACTTCTTTAAGTGCTGATATATGGATTTCATCAAATTCATCAAGTTTTGAAATATCTTGATTCATAAGTATTGATACAAGCATCGCAGCTGCATCCAACCGCAACATAAACATTATTTCTCCTTTTAGATCACCTTCTACTTCCAGTATAATTCCTACTACTTCTACTTCTGCACCACCTAAAATATCACTAACCTCTTTAAATTCCATAACTTTAGCCGATGGTACACCCATATCAACTTTTTTATTAAGCATTTTAGCTAATGCAGTAGCAGCATTACCTGATCCAATATTTCCTACTTCCTTTAATACATCTAAATGTTGATTTTTTAAATCGTTTATATCAAGACCCATAATCGTCCTCCTAGGCTAAATCTTCTTCAGTTATACTTATAAGTTTATCTAGATTTAGTATTGTTATTATTTTATTATTATATTTTGCAATACTTTGAATATAAGTTCTTTTAATTTCATGAGAAGTAAAATTATTACTATCTAAATTTTCATCTCTTATATGAATAACTTCCTCAACCAAATCAACAATAAAACCTACTGTTATTTCATTAATTGTTGAAATGATTATCCTTGTATCTTCTGTTTTTTCAACTTCTGGTAACTCAAATCTTTTTCTTAGATCAATTACAGGTATAATATCTCCTCTTAAATTAAATACACCTTCCAAATAAAGTGGAGTCTTTGGTACTCTGGTTATAGGAAGTAAATTCTCAATTGTTTTAATTTTTGTTATTTCTAATCCATAATCTTCTTTTTCAAGAGTAAATATAACATATTGCTTTTCATCACCAATTATTTCAACATCATTTTCAATATTGTTTTCCATTCAAATCACCTCCTATACTAATGAGTTAATATCTAATATAAGTGCTACACTTCCATCGCCTAAAATTGTAGCTCCAGCTATTATTTTTACACTTGTTAAAAGCTTTCCTAGAGATTTTATTACTGTTTCCTGTTGTCCAATAAGGGAATCAATTGCAAATCCTGCTAATTTATCTCCCTTTCTAACAATTACAACATTTAACATATCACTTTCATTATCACTCTTAGTACCTAACTTATCCTTAAGTCTTATAATCGGAATTACAAGTTCTCTTAATATAATAACTTCCTTTTTTTGAAT
>JBDMZA010000213.1:0-3007 GCA_039770155.1 Clostridiales bacterium | reverse complement strand
TATTAGATTGCATTAGAGAAAAATAAAGCAAAGAGGAGCTTCTCCTTAATGTAATTTAGACTATGGAGAATTCTTAGTAAGATCATAATTTTTTATTAATAAAAGTTGCTGAATTTCTGGAATTTTATGTATGTTTTTTCCAAGTTGCAGGTAAAAATAAAAATAAAATAGGAAACAATTCTAATCTTCCTGCCAACATATCAAACATTAAAACAATTTTTGAAAATGATGAAAATATTGAAAAATTATTTGTAGGTCCAATTAATTCAAATCCTGGACCAATATTATTTATTGTTGTTACTATTGCAGTAAAATGAGTTGTAAAGTCAAAATTGTCAAAGGATATTAACAATAAAGATAATCCAAAAATAGCCGAATATGCCATGATAAAAACATTTATATTTCTCAAAACCTCATGTTCAACACATTTTTTTTCAAATTGAATTTTCTTAATTGATCTCGGATGAAGATAAGAATATAATTCTTTTTTTAAAGTTTTAAGTAAAATAATAATTCTGGATACTTTAACCCCTCCACCGGTACTACCAGCACAAGCTCCGATCAACATTAATAGCAGTAATAATGTTTTAGACAATTGAGGCCACTTATCAAAATCTATTGAAGAGAAACCTGTTGTTGTAATAATTGCAGCAACCTGAAAAGCTGCATGCCTTATAGCATCTGAAAGAGATGAAAACATATGAGAAATATTAATTGTAATAATAATTATAACTATAGTAATAATCCCCAAATAATATCTCATTTCTTCAAATTTCAGCGCTTTTATAGGCTTTTTAATAAGAAATAAAAAATACACATTAAAGTTTAATCCAAATAAAATCATAAAAATAGTTGCAATAACTTGTAAATAAGGTGAAAAATCTGTAAAACTGGTATTTTTAGTACTAAATCCACCAGTCCCTGCTGTAGCAAAAGCATGAGTTAAAGAATCGAATAGAGACATACCACCAAATAATAAAAATATTACTTCTGTTACTGTCAGAAAACAATATATACCATATAATATCATTGCAGTATTTCTAATTTTAGGTACTAACTTACTTACAGAAGGACCTGGGCTTTCTGCACGCATTAAATTCATATTATATCCTCCTGCCAATGGAAGGATAGCCAAAATTAATACTAATACACCCATACCACCAATCCAATGGGTAAAGCTTCTCCAAAATAAAGCTGTATGAGATAAACTTTCAATATCTGTTAATATACTAGAACCAGTAGTCGTAAATCCTGATATGGTCTCAAACATAGCATCTATAAAAGATGGTATTTCACCAGATAAAACAAAAGGTAATGCGCCAAAAGTACTTATAATAATCCAACTTAAAGAAACTGTAACAAATCCCTCTCGAATATAAAATACTTTACTTTTTGGTTTTCTTGAAATAAGAATTGCACCAATTAGCAAACAAAGTATTGCAATAAATAAAAAATAAAAGCCACTTTGTTCATTATAAATTATTGATACAATGCATGGTATAGATAAAAATAATGCATTAAAAGCAAAAATCCATCCTATTATATATGTTATTATAGAATAATTCATAATAATTCCCCTAATTTAGCGTTTTTCTAATATATCACAAATATCATTTAATCCTGTATTTGTTGTAACAATAATTACTGTATTACCTGCACGAATTATATCCTGTCCATTAGGAACAATAAACTTCCCTTTTTTGTTGATTGAGCAAATTAAAATATTTTTTTTAATATTTAATTTTTCAAGAGGAATTCCTATAATTGGTGAAGTTTCTTTTACATAAAATTCTAAAGCTTCTGCTTTATTTTCTATAATTTTATACAATTTTTCCACATTACTACCTATTGAATTTCTAATTGCTCTGGCATATTGGATTATATAATCCGAAATAATATACTTTGGACAAATAACACTTCCAATATCTAAGTTTTCAATAACATCATCAAAATCAAGTTTATTGATTTTAACTACCAATTTTGCATTTGATTTACTTTTTGCATATAATCCAAGTAAAATATTCTCTTCATCAAAATTTGTTAATGTAACAAATGATTCTGCTGTTTCCAAACCTTCTTCCAACAGCATATCCTTATTTATTGCATCTGCATTAATTATAGTTGCTTTTGGAATTTCAGCACTTAACTCCTCACATTTTACTTTATCTTTTTCTATGATTTTAACATTAATTCCAATATTAATCAATTGTTGTGCTAAATAATATGTAATCTTTCCTCCACCAACTAAAATTGTATTTTTAACCTGATTTGTGTGAATTCTAATTTTCTTAAAAAACTCACTGGATTTGTTAGGTGGAGCTATAATATATGCAATATCCATTTCGTGAAGTATAAAATCACCTGTTGGAATAAATACTTCAGTCTTCCTTTGTACTGCACAGAATAAAACTCCACTATCTAATTTATTACGAATATCAATAATTTTCATATTACAAATACAAGAAGAAGGTTTAATTTTAAATTTATATAATCTAATTTTACCTTTTGCAAATGTATCAATCTTTATTGCCGAAGGAAAACGAAGTAATTTTACAATTTCCATAGCAGTCGCATGTTCTGGATTAATAATCATAGATAACCCAAGTTCATTCTTAATAAATTTATTTTCATGACTATAAACTGGATTTCTCACACGAGCTATTGTATGACATTTACTTGCTTTTTTTGCAAAAAGACAACATAACAAATTTAATTCATCTGATTCTGTAACAGCAATAAAAAGATTTGCCTTTTCTATTCCAATATCAATTAATTTGTTAAAATTAGCACCATTAGCTACAACTCCCATAACATCATAATTGCTTGTAACTGATAAAATTGCTTCAGGATTAATATCAATTACTGATATATTATGACCTTCCTTATATAATTGTTCAGTAATTTCATAACCTAATTTTCCACAACCCATAACAATAATTTTCATAAATACCCTTCCTGAATAACTTTCCTTAAGAGATATCCAAAAAATAAACTCTAATTCTCAAGT
>JBDMZA010000212.1:0-9240 GCA_039770155.1 Clostridiales bacterium | reverse complement strand
TTTTAGGTTCTCCTAGTTTATTTTTTGATTATGTCTTATTTTGTTTTTTCATGGAAACAAGTTTTAGGTAAAAAAGAAATTATATTACAATACAATTTGATAAATGATAAAATATACATATAAATATATTTAGGGGGAATGAATTATGCGTAAATTTATTTTAAGCTTAGTTTTTATATTTTTGATAACATCTATTTTTTCGCTTGGTGCGATTGCAGATGATTCTGATTTATATGAAATTACTTTTGATAATTATAATTATAATAATGGTTCTACCGTAAATGTACTAATTAAAAATACAAGTTTAGATGAAATATCAAATTGGAATTTAAGTTTTAATCTAGAGAATGATACTCAAGTTTTAGATTATTGGTGCTGTAATCTAATTCAGAATAATAATATTGTTACAATAGCACCGGTTGATTGGAATTATACAATTCAACCTGGGAGTACTTTAAATATTGGATTTACAACAAATACTCCTAGTGATATATTTAGTGATATTATTTTAAGTTTTGATTCTAATAATCTAAATTCTAATAATTCAAACTCTAATATTAAAAGTTTGTCAGAAGCAAATTCAAAGTTTGCATTTGAAATGTTTAAACAAATAAACTCTGGAGAATCTGGAAATAATGTTTTTTATTCACCTCTTAGTGTATCAACAGCTCTTACAATGATGTATCAAGGCGCAGATGGTCAAACAAAAACGGAGATGTCTGATGTATTAAATTATAATAATATAGATATGGATATATTAAATAATGATTATCAATTTTTATTAAGTACCTTAGAAAATGTTGATGAATTTGTAACATTGAATATTGGTAATTCTATATGGATTGATGATTCTTTTAAACCTAAACCAAATTTTATTGATATAAATAATAATTACTTTGATGCTGAGGTATTAAATATTGATTTACAATCAATTCAAACTGTTGATTTAATTAATGGCTGGATATCAAATGAAACTAATGGATTGATTAATAATATGGTTAATGAGTCTAATCTATCTGATGCTATTATGTGTTTGATTAATGCTATATATTTTCAGGGAGATTGGACAAGTCCTTTTAATAGTGATGATACATCTGAAAGAAGTTTTATTAAAGACAACAATACACAAACTACAATTGATATGATGATGAAGTATGATGATATTGAGTTTTCAAAAGGTGAGGATTATAGTGCGGTAAAACTACCTTATGGTGAAGAAAAAGTTAGTATGTATTGTGTTTTACCAACTAAAGAAACTAGTATAGATACTTTTATACAAACATTAACGATGGATAAGTTTACTGAGATTAAAGATAATCTAACTTTGAAATCACATTTTTATTTAGGACTACCTAAATTTAAAATGGAATATGGTACTAAAAGTATAAAAAAACAATTAAGAGATATGGGAATGAGTAGTGCATTTAGTTTAATAGCTGATTTTAGTGGTATATCAGATAACTCGATTTTAGTTTCGGATGTTCTTCATAAAGCAGTAATAGAAGTGGATGAGGAGGGGACTAAAGCAGCAGCAACAACAGTGGTTATTGTTGATCCTACATCGGTAGATAAAGACAATTTTTATGCCAATAGACCTTTTGTATTTTTAATAGTAGATGATACAACAGATACTATTTTATTTATGGGAAAAGCGGCAGATTTATCAAAATAATTAATGGTGAAAAGAGGAATTCATACTCGAGAATTAGAGTTTATTTTTTGGCTATCCCTAAGTGCATTAGAAAAAGAAAGACCTCCAGTATATTGGAATGATCAAAGGTGGTAGCTGAGTCTTAATCTTTAATATAATCTCCTTTAAGAGGGTTATTTGTATAATTATAACGTTATTTTTGATTGTAGAAATTTATTAATCCTATAAAATTAAATTGAAGTTAAAATTTAGACATAGAGGAGAAGGTATATGAAAAAAAAGATTTTTACATTAATTTTATGTTTAGTAACAATTTCATCGATGTTATTTAATGTTAGCGCACAATCTAAATCAAGAAAAAAAGAGTACAAATTTGATTTTGGATCAGTTTCTGTTGAAAAAGGTTTTGTTGGTGTTAATTCAACAGATAAATATACCAAAGAAAAAGGTTATGGATTTAATTCACCTGAATACATTAAAGATGTTGTTGCTGTGGGAACAGAAGAAAATAATGATGCTATCCGATTTTTGAAGTTTGGTGTAAAAAGTAAAAATACTTTTAATGTTGATTTACCAAATGGATTATATGAAATTGAATTAACATTAGGAAATACAACTCGCTCAAGTGTGGCAGCAGAAGAAGTTTATCAAGTAATGAATATGACTGGTAACAATTGTTATGATAAATTCCAAATTCCTATAACTGATGGTCAATTAAATATACTTGTAACTGAAGGAAAAGCAGGTGCTATATTTACTTTAAGTTCGATTAAAATTAAAAAGATATCTAATATACCAATTACTAAAAAAACAATTTATTTATGTGGAGATTCAACTACTTGTAATTATTATCCTCTAGAAACTACTAATCAAGCTGGTTGGGGTCAAATGTTTTTTAAATATATTAAACCAGAAAAATATAATATTAAAAACATGGCTACAGGTGGTCAAATAGCCAGAGGTTTTAAAAATGATGGTCAATTTGAGTCTATAATGAAATATATAAAACCAGGTGATGTTTATATGCTTGATCTTGGTATTAATGATGTTAATGCGAAACATAATGAGCCTGTTGGAGAATTCAAAGAACATATGAGAGATATGATAGTACAAACAAAATCAAAAGGTGCTCTTGTTATTCTGGTTACGCCACATGGTAGATCAATTGATTTCAATGAAAATGGAATACATTATGCAGAAGAAAAATGGTATAGAAATGCTACAATAGAACTTTCTCAAGAAGAAAATGTATCTTTAATAGATATGAATGTATTAAGTTCTAAATACTTCACATCAATAGGACCAACAGCAACTTTAGATTTATTTAAAGATAATGTACATTTTAATAGGGATGGAGCTACTAAAATAGCTGAAATTATTGCTAAAGATATGAAGGATAAGAAATTGTTAGGTCGTTCTAGTTATACAAATTTATTATATTAAGAGACATATAATAAATACCTATTAAATAATTTAATAGGTATTTTTTTAATGCTAATAATTATAAATTTTATATAATTTTAAATTTGAATCTTATCTAACATAATTTGCTAATTCATCTATTTTATCTTCAATGAAACTATTTACAAGAATCTTCACAATTTCATTTGCTCCATATTCTTGAAAATGAGTATTATCACTTATTCCATTGGGGAAATTTTCATATTCTCCAGCTTCTAACCACAAGAATATATCTTTTGTTTCTTCGATTCCAACAGAATTATAATAATTGATACTTTTACTCATTAAATCTATTATTTGAACATCTTTTTCTTCACTTACCTGTTTTATAGCTGTACAATAGTCAGAAAAATCATTTTTAAATAATCCATTTGAATTATATGATCTTCTTCCAACAGGTGTTATAAGTATTGGAGTTACTCCTGAATCTCTTGCTATGTCTATAAACTCATATAAATTTGTTTTGAAATCATCGTAGGGGTCTGTATGTCTTGATTCCACAGAAGAAGCATCATTATGACCAAATTGAATAAGCAAATAGTCTCCAGCTTCTGCTCTACTCATAACAGTATCTAAGGAGCCTTCTTCAAGATAGCTTTTTGTACTTCTTCCGCCAATTGCATGATTATCAATTAATACATCATCAGTTAAATATTTAGCTAGAACCTGTCCCCAACCCATTTGAGGGTATGCATAGGATTTATAAGATTGAACTGTTGAATCACTTGCTATAAATATTGTAGGTCTTTTATCTAACCAGCTTTCAGGTTGTTTAATTATTTCTAAACCATTTAGATAACCAGGCCAACCTGTAAATCTCAAATTCATTTTATTATCATTTAGATTTAAAGGATAACTTTCTTTACCGACTTTGCCAACTCTTTCACCTATGCCTACCATCTGCAATAAACCTTCTGCATAAGCTCTTGTAGATGTCAAACTTTTTGTTTCTGAATCTCCAGAATAAACTATTATTTCATAACTTCCTTTTGGTATATCTACATCAAAAGCAAAATCTCCACCAGTACAAAAATCATTTGTCAAATTGGTCAGGTCATCTCTGATCTCTTCTGTTATTACAGATGTATCTAAAAATCCGTATCCACTATCCTCATTATATACAGTATCAGCTGTGATTTGAGTATATCCAGGTTCTACTTCTCCTGGACCAAAATCAAATTTGGTAATTTTAGATATTTCAATAGAAGACAATTTTCCCTTTATAGCTAAATCAATTATTCCACCTTTTACATTTGCTGTTATTGATTGTTGATCATATTCAGATGCTTTTGAAGACAGTTTTATTTTATCTGTAGATTTATCTTTTAGTATATCTACATAAGTAATATTTTTAATTCTTTTATCTCCTGCAACAAAAGTAATGTTATACGTACCATCAGGAACATTTGCCTTAAAGTAATATACTTTATTACTCTTTGATAAGCAATAATCTTCTCTTATTTCATCACCAGTATTTTGATTAACAGACTTTATAATTTCCTTTCCGTAAAAACCAAATCCTGTCTTATTGGTATATTTATCTGCCTTTGTAATTTTCTCGAATCCATCAGCTACAGAACCTTTTCCAAAATCAAAATACCAGTATTCATTTGATAATTTAACATTTTCACAATCATTTTTAGCGTATGCACTTGAGTAAAAAGATAGTATGCTAAATATTATAAGTAAAATAGATATGGTATAATTTACTATTTTTTTCAAAAGCTATCACTCCTTAGGATATCAAAATAGATTATTAAGGCCATCCTTACTTCAAATAAATCTTAGGCATAGGAGCTTTCTTCATACCATCACCTAAGAAAAATCCTGTATGAGGAGGTTGATTATATGCTGAATTTTGCCATGCAACACTTGTTCTATATACTGGATCATGCATTAATGTATAAATCTTTTCACTTGTTAGGTCAGTTGTTGTATAAATCAAAAGTTCAGTGCTATCTTCTGATCTAAGAGCTATTTCCTCTCTCCAGTCACCAAATAAATCTGCTTGTAAGCATGAATTTCCTTTACTCCAGTTATTAGTATAAGTACCGGTAAATGTTTCCATATTTACAAGTTCTTTATTGACATAATCCCATTTATCAATAGTAGGTACACCTAAACCAGTTGTAGAATTAAAATTATGATCCTGTAATTCTCTTAGTAAATCTCCATCCCACCATATTGCACTATTAGATGAAGGTATACTTTCCATATCACTTATGAGTTCACCAGCAGCATTAAACATATATCCAATTCTGACAGCCCATACATCAACATTGCTGCCTATAGCCCAGCTTTCAGCTCCTTCATAGGTAGGATCAACGTCAGAAGCTAATCCTCTTCCAGTATCAAAACCAGTAGAGTGTCCAAATAATATTTCTCCTGTTTCTGCATCATGCATTTCTAATCCATATTTTGAACTTTTAGATTCATGTACATCAAATACCTCTAAACCAGGATTTGATGGTACAAAATCTGAAACATGAAGTGCATCTCCATGGCCTAATTTTGTAGAATATAAAGGTGAACCGTCATTATCAAAGGTGCAAGCTCCATATATTATTTCATCCTTTGAATCATTATCAACATCTGCAATTGACATACTGTGGTTACCTTGACCTATATACTCGGAGTTCTCTTCTTCATTGGCTTCAGTACCCCAAACAGTAGATATTTTACCTTTTCTAAAATTATAGGCATATAAAATTGTTTGACCTTTTTTAACTCCACCTACAGTGCCTGTATAATATCCTCTAGCCATTACAAAGCTAGGCTTTTGCCCATCTAAATAAGCAACAGCAGCAAGATTTCTTTCACAACGGTTTCCATAGGTATCACCCCAATCGGATACTTCACCTCTTGCTGGTTCATAGTCTATTGAATCTAGTATTTTACCAGTTTTGCCTTCAAAGACTGTCAAATACTCAGTTCCTGTAATTATAAATCCATTGCTTTTTCTATAGTCTGCAGTTTCGTCTCCTAAAATTTCTCCATCACCTGCTATTGTACCATCAGAAGTTTTTAAGGCTATTTCGGACTTTCCATTTCCATCAAAGTCATAAACGAGCATTTGAGTGTAATGTGCGCCTGCACGAACATTTATGCCCATATTGATTCTCCAAAGTTGTTCTCCTGTCATTTCATAAGCATCGATATAAACATTACCAGTATATCCACTTTTTGAACTATCTTTAGAATTTGTCGGATCCCACTTTAAAACTATTTCATACTCACCGTCTCCGTCTAAATCACCTACAGAACAATCATTAGCTCTATATGAATATGATGCACCATTAATTTCTCCATCTTCGGGTTTATTTAATGGAATAGATAATGAATTTTCATTCCATACAGAGACTTTTTCTGTTTTTTCTTTCTTTTTACCATTATTTAAAACTTTGATATAATATTTTGACTTGCTTGTTCCTTTTTTATCAATATAATTAGTAGAAGATTTAATTGGCTTTGAATTGATTTTTTTATTATTTCTGTAAATATCAAATGAAATATTTTTATTATCAGTACCAAGCATCCTCCATGAAACAAATATTCCATCATCAGTTTTAACAGCTACAAGAGATCTATTGATATTTTCCATTTGCTTAGCTTTAACTTTAGTATTAGAATTTTTAGCATAACTCGTTGTAGTAAAAATAAGTTGAATAACTAATAAAGATATTAACATAAAAATTAAGGGTATGTTATAATACCTCTTTTTTCTTAAATCAAACATATTTTAAACGCCTCCCAAAAATATAATATTTTTGTTGAAATAGTTAAAGTTGATCCTACTTTCATAATAAATTAATTTTTATTATTTCTACATAAAAAAAAAGGATTTTGTTGTTTAAAAAAACCCTTTATTCAAAATAATGCTATTCAATTTTTATATAATATAATCTATTCTGATGTGATATTTTTTTCATATGAATCAGCCTGTACTGCATCTCCATACCATGGTGAACCAGAAAAGAACACCGCATCTCCTGAATTAAAAACTCCTTTATCTGCTAAAACTAATCTTGACTTGACATAGAAAAAATAAGTAATATCAGAATTTTCTTCACCTATTTTCTTTGCTTCTTCTAATGAAATATTTTTTACTCGTTTTATCTCATTATTCCAACTTCTTTCTCCATATTCTGCTACATTAGATTTTTTTGACCAGTCTATTACTGTTTCTGGAGTTATACTTGTTTTATCTAGGATATTATTTGAAGGTGATATTAATGAATCATTTGTTTCATCTGTAGAGGATTTATTTGTAGAAGATTTATCTGTAGAAGATTCTTCTATATGTGGTGTAGTAGTTTTATCTTTTTCTAGTTTAGGTGTTAAAATAGTTGTTTTAATAGTTTCTGTATTTATTCTTTCTGAAGTAGTAGTTGTTGTTGTGGGCTTTAATGATATAGGAGAAGTTTTAGGATATTTAATTGCAGTACGTGTATCATCATTATTATCTAACACAGTTAAATAAACAAAAAATGAAAATGATAAACATACTAAAATGAATGTTGAAAATATTATAATTTTTTTATTGGTTAATTCATTTTTTTCAGAAAATATTATATCATTTCCAATTTGCATATTTTTTCTTCTGAAAACTCTATATCGTTTTTGTTCTAAGGTTAATACAACTGCATAGATTAATTTTAAATCAATTACGATACCTTTTTTTTCCATTTATATTTCCCCCTATAATTGCACTAACAAATATTATATAAAATTTAATACGAATTTTAGGTTCTCCTAAGGTTTCGTATATTGTAATTTTTATCGCGAATAAAATAATTATAGCACATATAAAACTATGTTAAACTATGTAGAAATATACAAAAAATAAATTTATATTTTAAAATAATGAATCACACGATTTTAGTGGTTCTCAGACTTTAAAAATTTGATACTATTTTTTAGGATTTCTTATATATTAGTTAATAAATTTCCAGTGTTACACTTACCTAAGGGATATCCAAAAAATAAACTCTAATTCTCGAGTATGAATTCGCATGATTTAAGCGAAGAATAGATAATAAGTTTTTAAGTAAATTTTAATAAATTTTAAAAAAAATTTAGAATTAGTTTAAACCAGTTTTAGTTCTTGAGTATAAAATGACTTCATAAACAAAAAATAAATATTTGGAGGTTATTTTTATGAATAAAATAAAGTTAGTTTATGATGTTGTTATGAAATTAAAAGAGAAGGAAAAATTTGCTGGTAAACTTGTTGCTGAAGGTTTGAAAGAAGGAAAAAAAGTTTTAGATGCAAATGTTGATTTTGAGAAAAATTTTGCAAATGGTGTTTTTAAATCAGATGTATCGATAAAGGTTGATTGTGATAAAAAGAAGTTTAAACACGAGAGTAAAACAGAGATGGAATGTGGAGAAAGTTCTTGTGGTAAATCACATAAACAAATGTTTGAACATATTCATAAAGTACATCACTATGATAAAAGTAATTGTTGTCATGGAAAAGGAAAGTTATCAAAGTTAGCTTTTGGATTGAATGTGTTACATAACATGAAATTGGAAGAATTATCTGATGATAAAATACAACTATCACTAAGTTTAGATTCTATATCTAAGGAGTTGTGTGAAGGAATTCATAAAGAAATAGTTGAAAAATGTCAAAAAAAGCATGCGAATATGTTTAAAAATTGTGATAATTTAGATAAACATAATGGTGACATTGAACTAATAGTTAATGACAAAAAGGAAATAGAGAAAGCATTATTAAAAATTTATGGATTGAAGAATAATGGGAAAGAAGATGTTGTTTTTGCAGAATTTAAAGGTCAAGTTGATTTATTTGAGTAGGAAATTCTAAGAAATAATATCATGTTTTCAAAATCTGAGAATTACTAAAATTGTGTGATTTATTATTTTAACACTTTAATGAATCTTAAATCATAGTTTTAATATATAATATAAAGTATAACAGTAAGTAGTCATAAGTAAAATTTTATAAGACAACTTTTTTGAAAATCAGAGAATCACTAATATTAGATTGCATTGGCGAGTTATGTAAAGAATTAAAATGACTAGCCAATGTGATTCAATATTTTAAAATATAGATATATATTTTAAATATCCCTAAATAAAAAATCAAAAAGAAAGTTGGTAAA
>JBDMZA010000211.1:0-10513 GCA_039770155.1 Clostridiales bacterium | reverse complement strand
TATCATAATATGCTTTTTTTATTTTATCTTCTTCTGAACTTATATTAATTTTGATTTTTGTTATTTCAACTATATCATTTGATTTCTTAACTGCATATTTTGCTGTGTCAGTTACTTTTTGCTTCAAGCTATCAAAAGTATCCATTTTTACGACCTCCTATTTATTATAACTTTAATTTATAAATATATAATATACCATATTTAAATATTTTTCAAGTAATTTATTAATTTATTTAATTATATTATTAATAATTTTAAAATTATTCTTTAATTATTAAATGTATGATCAAATATTTTACAAAATACTAAATAAATAATACCTCCTTAAAATTAATCATTTAGCAACAACTCTTCAAAACTTTTCTCATCTAATATTTTTACCCCCGTTTTATTAGCTTTATCTAATTTACTTCCAGAATTTTTTCCAGCGATTAAATAAGATGTTTTTTTAGAAATAGTTTTACTTACTTTACCAGAATATTTTTCAATAATAGTTTGAGCTTCATTTCTAGTATATTTTTCTAATATTCCTGTTAAAACAAATATTTTTCCATCAAATTTACCTTGTTTAGTCTTTATTTCAACATGACTTTCCATATTTAAACCATAACTCTTTAGGTTATTTATAATAATCATATTTTCTTCATCATTAAAAAAATTAACTAAGCTTTCAGCCATCTTTGACCCATATTCTTCTATATTCTCAAACTCATCCTTATTTGCATTTATAATTTCATCAATATTTTTAAATCTTTCAGACAGTAGTTTTGCTGCTCTTAATCCAATATGTCGTATTCCAAAACCAAATATCAATCTATCTAAATTGTTATTTTTAGAATTATCTATTGAATTAAGTAGATTATTAACTGATTTTTCTCCAAATCTTTCTAATTCTATTAATTTATCTCTTTTATCTTTTAATATATATAAATCAGAAATATTTTTAATCAGATTTTCATTCAATAGAGTGTTAACAATTGATGAACCTAAACCTTCAATATTCATAGCATCTCTTGATACAAAATGAATAATATTCCTTAAAAGTTTTGCAGGACACTTATTTTCAATACATCTATAAGCAACCTCTCCCTCTTTTCTCATTACATCAGATCCACATTTGGGACATTTTTTCGGTATATTGTATTCTTTCTCTTCTCCAGTTCTTTTATTAATTAACACTTCTACTACTTCTGGAATAATATCTCCTGCTTTTTGAACTATAACAATATCCCCTATTTTTAAATTTTTATTCTGTATAAAATCAAAATTATGTAAAGTAGCTCTACTAACAGTAGTTCCTGCTAAATTTACAGGAGTCAATAAAGCATTTGGCGTTAAAACACCCGTTCTTCCTACATTTATATAAATATCTTCTACTTTAGTTATTTTCTGCTCGGCTGGATATTTGTATGCAATAGCCCATTTTGGATTCTTTGACGTTGAACCCAACATAATTCTTTGATTCAAATTATTTACTTTAACAACAGCACCATCAATTTCATAAGAAAATTTATTTCTTATTTTACCAATATTCTCTATTTCTCTTTTAACAGACTCTATGTCCTTGCATTTCTTATATTCTGGACTTACTTTAAATCCTAATTCATTCAAATAAATCAATGTTTCATCATGTTTCTCAAATAATTTTCCTTCAACATTTTGAATATTAAATAAATATATATCTAACTTTCTTTTAGATACTATTTTAGAATCTAATTGTCTTAAAGAACCAGCTGCTGCATTTCTTGGATTCTTGAACTTATCCTGCTCCAAAGCTTCTTGTTCTTCATTTATTTTTATAAAATTATCTTTTGAAATAAATACTTCTCCACGAACCTCTAAATTTTGCAAATTATCTTTTAATTTTAAAGGAATTGATTTTATAGTTTTTATATTTAAAGTAACGTCCTCACCAATTAAACCATCTCCTCTTGTTGATCCTCTAAAAAAACTCCCATCTTTATATTCTAAAGAAACAGATAAACCATCTATTTTTTTTTCAACAATATACTCATAATCCTCATTTAACGATTCCTTTACTCGTTTATCAAATTCGTCTAGTTCTTTATAGTCAAAAGCATCAGCCAAACTTTGCATAGGAATATTATGATTAACTTTTTCAAATTTTTCTAAAGCTTTTCCTCCAACTCTTTGAGTCGGTGAATCAATTGTAATTAAATCAGGTCTTAATTCTTCTAATTTTTCCAATTCTCTGTAAAGCCTATCATATTCATAATCTGTTATTTCTGGTAAATCTTCAATATAATATTTTTTATTATGATATTCTAGTTTTAATCTTATTTCATCAATTTTTTCTTCTATTTTCATATTTCCTCCAAAATATTTTAATACTTATATTTCAAATCTTTTTCTACTACTTAGAAAGCTATCTATTGCTTTAAATTTCCCACTTGGTCCTCTTTTTATTTCATCTATAATATTAACTTTTATTTTAATCCTATTATTTAGTATTTTATTTGCTTGATCTATCAATTTATTTTTATCACTGTCTTTAAAATCATCACTTACAACAATATTTATAACTAACTCTTCATAATTCAATTGAACAAATTGGGATTCATATATGTTATCAATCTTATCTACACAAAAACTCATAATAGTATATGGAATTTTATCATTATTTTTTGTGATAATATAATCTAATTCTCTTCCAAATATTTTGGAAATACTTCTAAAACTTGTACCACATGTACATGAAACATTACTTTTTTCTACTATGTCTCCAGTTCTATATCTAATAAGAGGCATTAAATAGTTTTCAGTATTTGTTCCAATTATTTCAAACCCTAAATCTGATTTAATTAATTCTGTATAAGAATAATCTTCTACTATATGATAATTTCCTATATTACAATTGAATATCGCTGAGACCCTTTCAGATTGACCATACCAATCATAGATTTTCCCATTAAATACTTTTTCAATTTTACGTTTTTGTTTATCTAATAACATTTCAGAAGAAGTAAAAATAAATTTTATAGATACATTAACCTTATATTTTTCTACATATAAAGCCAATAAATAGGCAGTTGAGGGGTATGCATACATAATATCTGGACTATATTCTATAAGTTTTTCAATAAAATCCATTGCTGTTATATTATTCAGATGATATGAAGACATAATCAACTTATTACTAATTTTAATTTTTTTCCAAAAAGGTGGAGTTTTTTTATTTTTCGAAACTATATCATCTCCTCTTAATACTACCCATTTATAATTAGTATTACTATTTAACGATTTCTCCCAAAATCTATTCAAAATTGCATTTTCAAAATTCATAGAATGAATACTTCGCACAATTTTCAAAGGCATTCCCGTGCTTCCACTTGTTTTTACTGTTTTCTTTAAAACCTTATTATAATAGCTTTTAGAAATAAGTCTATCATAATTCTCTTTAACTATTTTCTTGTCTATAATAGGTAATTTATTTAGTTCTTCTAAACTATTTATATTCGGATTAAAACTTATACTATCAAATAAATCTCTATAATAAGGTACATTTTTATAACTATGTATCAATAATTTTCTTATTTTAAATAAATTTAATTCTTCTATTTCATCCTTTGAATACTTATAAGATTTAATAAGATTTTTATATATTTTATTATACCAAAAACTTTCCTTTAAGATATTCTTTAGTAAAACATTCACAACAGCACCTGGCATTAATTAATTCCTCCTATGTTACCCAAGTTCATTTTCTTTAGTTCCATCTTTACTCCAAATTATCATTTTAGATAAAATTAATTTATTATTATCCATATTACCTTCAAAATAAACTTTTTTTTCCTCACCATTTAAAAATACCTTCATATAAAATTTTCTAATATTATCCTTGTTCTCAACCATTTCATAAAGTTCAACTGGATCAATAATATATTCTTTTTTAGAATTTCTTATATCTTTAATTCTATTTATTTCATCTTGACCAAACTTACTATCTATATTAAAAAAATCCTCTAAGAATATAGTATCGCCTTCTTTTATAGAAAAAGCCTCTGCATTAAAAAAGTTTTTTATATATTCCTCATATGCAAAATTATCTGGTATTTTCTTCGAATTGAAGTTTTTAAATTGATCCTCATCACTATTATTCTTACTATCGTTCTCAACATCTTGGTCAGATGTTTCAATATTTTTTTTATTTATTTTAACATCATCAGAAGTACTATTGGAACTAAGTAGTATGCCAAATATTATTATAGCCATTCCCAAAATAAAAATTATTATCATTTCCTTTTTCATATTTACACTTCCTTAATAAATAATCATTAACATTAAATGCCTTTTTATCTAAAATAATTAATTTTCATTTCGCAACATATTTAAAGCATCTTGTTTTTCTCTTTCAAATCTATTATAAACACTATTTCTTATAGCATATGAAGAACTTGAAAAATATATATTTACTTTTTGTCTCTCATTATATATTCCTATAATTATTTCTTCATCACTGCCATTAAGATTTTGCTTTAAAATAATTCCAGTTGCACCCATAGTACCATGTTGTACTGAAGTTGACCAAACAACATTTTGAAGAGCATTTGAATGTTTAGTAAAATCAATTTGACCTGTATTTTTAAAATGTAAAACTACAGGATCATAAAATGTTATTTTAACATATGAATACTGTAAATTATAAAAATGACCACTATCTTCATTTGCAACAGTTTTCCACTCATTATCAAAATTCGTTGAATAGCTACCTCCATCTGCTCCTTTAGCTGCAATTAGCCTATTGTATATATCTTCATCTGCCCCTTTTAACCACATTAGAAAGCTATTTAAAGAACCCATATTTAAGGAAAACTGAAATGCTCCATATGACTTGCCACCAAAATCTCCTCTATTATTCGCAATAATACCTGGATTACCATTTGATTCATATTTTTCAGACAATTGACCAATTTTTCCTGATGCAAATACGCTATTTATATAAACATATCTTTGATCAATACTTTTACCCAAAGCAATTGATTCTCCATTTATTTTTTCAACAGACATTTTATTTCTTTTAATAAATTCTAAAAATGGATATGGATTATACCACAAATCACCTATACTGCTTTTTTTCATTACACTAAAATGCAAATGTGTGACAAATTTCCCATCAACAGCCTTTTCATTTTCTGGCATTACATTATTTGCTAATATATCGCTATATCCTGTAGAACCAACATATCCTATAACATCTCCACCATTAACATAGGAACCTTTTTTTAAATTTTTCACATAAGGATGTACTTTTCTCATATGGGCATAATACCAATATCTAGTACCATCTTCGGATCTAATACCTATTCTCCATCCTCCCAAGTTCTGCCATCCTATACTTTCTATTGTTCCACTTTCGGCAGCAATTATTGGAATTCCCTCTTTACACATTAAATCATTTCCATAATGTTCTCTATTACCACCAAAACTTCTTGGTTCTAAATAGTCATTAGTATATGTAACTTCTGTTTCATCTGCTATAGGAAAATACCAGTTATGATATATTTTCCCTGTATCATCTTTTTTAACTATTCCACCATACAATTTTTCAAAATCTTCATAAAATTCATTTACAGTTTTGTTATCCATAAGATCTTCAAGCTTTTCCTTATCCTGATAATCCCACATATTAATTCTATCGTAATTATTAAATGATTTATGCTCATATAAATAAGCAGCTAAAGCTTTTGTAAAATCAAGTCCATACATTTCAATAGAATCACTTAAAGCTTCTACAAATGTTCCTTTTTCACTAGATTCAAAAGGACTATCTGCCATATATGAAGCTAAATATATAACCATAAAAGCTACTAGTAAAATTAAAATTAAATTTGGTATACCAATAATAGCAATTATAATTCTTAATGATTTATTATTATCAGGGTTATCTTTATTTTTTTTATTTGCTTTCTTTATATCTGAAATAATTTTTTTCATATCAAACCTCACTTAGGGATATTCAAAAAATAAACTCTAATTCTCGAGTATGAATTCGCATGATTTAAGCGAACTTCAGACGAAAAGAATTTAGTATTATTTTTTAGGTTCTCCATAGGGATATCCAAAAAATAAATTCCCTAATTTAATAATTGAATCTCTTTAGAATAATAATCTAAAAAATAATAATACATTCAATTCTCTAATCGGGGAATTTATTTAAAAAATATTATTCTTTATTATTTCTTCTTGTTGGATCATATAAAGGTTTTGAATGGCTACTATCATTTCTTTCCACTATATGTGAAGTACCTTTTTTTCTGTAGCCCAAGGCCTCAATACCTTTGCTGGAATTTTTCCCAATTTTACCTGTTATAAAAGATCCCTTTAAATTATTATCTCTTTCAGATCTTTCTTTTGATAAATTCTTTACACTACTAAATCTTTTATTAACATTTAAAAGTTCGGTATCTGTATATCTTTTTTGATTATTTTTTTCTCTTTCCATTATTTTTTTTACAAAATTATTATAAACAGGTTCTGTACCTTTTTCACTTGCCTTCTTATCAGCATAGCCTTTATGCCAACTATATTTTTTATCAAGATATTGACTTGCATTTTTAATTTCTTTTACCTTGTTTGATTTTTCTCTAAAATCATTTGCTTTTACAGTTGCAAAGTCTTTAGTACCCTTGTATGAACTTGTTATTTTACCTAAAACACTTTTCATACCAACTGTAGTATTTTTTAAATATGGCGCTTCCATTTTCTTCATTCCAGATAATCTCTTGTATGCACCGCCAGGATTCTGTAAAGCATCTTTAGCTATCATAAATACTTCCATAACACTTGCTCTCTTTATGTAAATAACAATATATATAGCTAATTGAATTATTAATGCAGCCATCCATCCACTATCATTTCCAAACTTATATAAAGCTTCATTAAACGATATCATAATAACTAAAATAAAAGATATTAAAATTTTCATTCCAGCAGTCCCTAATAATTTTATAATCCATCCTTTAACTATTCTTCCACCTATAGATGGTATTAAAGCCAGCATAAACACAAATATTCCTACAACAAAAATTAACATTATCATAAATTGATATCCGATTGCCAGAACACATAATGCACCCATTAATAATAGATTTATTACCATTGGTATCAAATACATTATAATTAATCCTAACCGCTTAATTGCAAGATCTTTCGTTCTAAGACCAGTATTTTCTTCTATTTCCTGTAACAGTTCTTCTCTTTGAGGATTTCCTGGAGAATAGGATAACATTTCATCTTCATATTTATCCGCTATTTCAGAATCAGCAAATTCCATGACCCTCCATGGTTTATGTATATATTGTTCCCAAAGACTGTTTGCAACAGTAATTACACCAGTATCTTTTGCATCTAACTTATCAGAATAATAATCACTTGGCTTATCTCCTGTAATATCAGGTCTTGTAGAAAGAATAGTCGTAGATAAGTTATTTACTGCATTATCTACTTGTTCAATAAGCATTAAAGGTTTATTAAAATACAAAAATGCTATTGCAATAACTATAACTGTCTGAAGTAAAGCAGCCCAAAAATCTGCAGATTTTCTTTGAATATTCGTTATAAAAAAGTAAAATCCAATTAATGCAAGTAATATACTGGAAACTAAACCAAAAGTAGTAGTAAACATATTTACAATAAATGTATTAAGTATTCCCTTAAAAATCTCATATACACTGAAAGTAAATGCCTGATCAAAAATATAAACTATGGCTTCAACTAAAGCCCTTTGAACATAGAATAATATGTCTGCAATATAATTAATACCTTTTTCAAAATCAATAGAACCAGCTTCAATATCTAATGAGTAATTTTCCCTATATGTAGTAATATGTTCATTACTGTTATATTCTTTATCGTAAATATAATCTAATTCCGGCATTACTTCGGATATAGGATCATAGTTTTCTATGGGTATATCAAGTTCTACATCTTCTGCATAAATAAATGTTGTGATAGATAAAACTATAATAAATGTAATAAGTATAGATACTATTTTTTTAGCCAAACTCTATTGCCCCCTTTCTTTTAGGTGGTGTAGTTCTAAATGCATTAACTAAATGATCATAAACTGCATCAAATTTCAGTAAACCAATTCTACCTTCAACATCAGAGAATAAACATTCTCCATTTGCAAGACCTCTCTCATCTGAAGATAGTAAAGCAATATTTTCCTCGGTAATGTCTACTCCTAAAAAATCTAGTGTATTTATTGCTTCATCTCTATTTCCAACGTTAAATATAAATTTATACCTAATTGCATTTCTTATTCCTTCAGTAGTCAAATCTTTTGAAGAATGACCAATAAATATACAGGATGTGTTCAAAGATCTACCTGTTCTTGCAAGCCTTTCAAACAAATCCTCACCCTGCTGTGTTTTTGAAAGAGCCCAGGCTTCATCCATAACAATAATCTTTCTTATTGAATTATCCATCTGTGAGAATTTTTTAGCAAAATTAGCAATAGCAAGCATCAAAACAGTCCCTAATTTTTCTTCAGATGTATAATCTTTTTTTGACAGATTTGATGAAACTGGCAATTTTAAATCTTGAATCATTACAATATTAATTCTATTATTAAAGTTTAAACCTTTTTGAGAACCGTCACTATATAAAAGTCCTGTTAAATCAGGTCTGTTCAAATTTCTAATTTGTCTTGCTAAAAGTTCTGCTTCTTCTTGGCACTTATCTCCATCAGGAAAAGAATCTAAACACTGTGCTAATGATTTCATACAAGGAACTCTAATATTTTTAACCTTTTCAATTGATTCTTTAAGTGCAATACTTGCTTTACTTCCTGATTTTATTTCAAATAATTCTGTTATTATATTTAACGCAAGTTGTCCTGCTTCATTCATATCTTCTTTATGAATTATAAAAGGATCTAATTTACCCATATCTTCTTTACTGCTTTTAAATTCTACAGTATTAATATATCCTGATAATTCAGGTAATTTATAATCCCAATCCTTTCTGTCTCCTTTAGGATCAATAATAAATGCTCTTGCTCCATTTAAAACATGCAAATAAACTAATAAATTTGAATTAAATGTTTTTCCAAAACCTTGAGCTCCTTCAATAAAAGCTGCTGCTGGTTTATTCAATTGACATGCATGCAAAAGATCTAAAAATATAGGTTTTTGAAGTGAACCACCCCTTCCTATATATAAGCCAACATTATCTCCCAACTCACAAGTTGTTCCAAACATTCCGCCTGCTAAAGTTCTTGGAGGTAATGGTAAAATAAAATCCTTAATATATCTTTTACTCCCTGGAATAAATTCCATGAATAACTTTTCCTGATCAGTTCTTGGTCTTTCTACACCAAAATTTGTATCTTTATAAAAATCCATTAAACATTTAACTCTATCTTCTAATTTCTCTTTGTTCTCAGCACTTACACAAAAAGTAATTGAAGCTTTTGTTAGGGGAGAATTGGAGTTTTTAAGTTCGTACTCTAACTCATCTGCATGTTCTCTTGCCTCTAACAATTCATCTGGTATGTCTTCTCTATTTCTTTCTATATGATCAATTTGAGCTTTCACTTCTTTTCTCTTTTTATCCAAATTTCTAATAGCTTTTTTATGATCAATATTACTAATATAAATACAAGTTTCAACTGGAAAACTCATTAGTTGAGAAAATATTAAAAATTCACAACCTGGAAATTCCATTGAATCAGGAATTCTACTCAATGTTATAAAAGTCTGATAGGAAGTCAAATTCTTATCATGATCAATTTTTAAGGATCTCTTTTCATTATAATCAACAACTCCTGAAGTAATTGTCAAAATATCTTTTGTATAAGGTACTATAACATCATCTCCATTTTTATTTTTCTCATTATGAAAAAATGGTTCCCAATTTTTTCTCATTTCAACTTCTTCATCTAGACCTCTATAAAACATTCTCTTGATAAGCCATTGAGTATCATAACTTGAAGCCTCTTCAATGTTTAGTCTCCTTGATTGTCTTGATTTATACTCATTTGAAAATCTTTTGAAATTTTTTAATTTACGCTTAGATATTTCTTTTAGATCTAAACCTAAAAATGTATTTATAGTGCTCATTGGTTCAGTGATAAAGGCAGAAATAAAATCTTTTAAATTCTCAATCATATCTCCTCTTGTATTAAAATTAATCATTATAAAAACAGAGTAATCGTTTACATTTCCTTCATGTCCCTTAATTATGTAGTCACTAGTTCCTCTTAAATAATCTTCAACCATTTCATACATGGCATCTCTTTCAAGTTCATTTCTTAATTTTTCAAAATGATCTTTATAATCAACTACAACTGGTACAATAAGAATTTTTGCCTCTTCACCTACATTTACTAAAAATCTTGTTATGTTAGAAAGTATTTCAAATTTTTTCTCTGTGGTGAGAAAATCATAATCAAAATTTTTAAGCTTATATAAAGCCCAGCACTCACCTAATGTATTAAACACCAGGTTATCCTCAAAATAAATAATAGGAAATTTATTCATTATATTTT
>JBDMZA010000210.1:0-2796 GCA_039770155.1 Clostridiales bacterium | reverse complement strand
ACTATGTTAAGTTTATTATATAAATAGTTTTTAATCTTTTATTCAAATAAGTAAATTTTTATTTATAAAATATAAAGTACTGTATACACTTATTTAAAGTTTAAATATTAGAAAATATTTAAAACTAAAAAATATGACATTATTTCCTAGTTTATTTATCTATTGCCCGAAATACATCAGAAAACATGTAATAATTAGAAATATTAGAGAATTATAATTAATTTATAAAAAAAAAGATATCTATAATCATAGACTCTTAAATCTTTCTTTTATTATAAAAATTAAAAATAATTCATTTTAGATAATGTGGATTTATTTTTCGGCTGTTCCTTAATTACTTTTTATCAATCATCTAACTCTGATAAAACATCATTTATGACACCATTTACCTTTTCTTTATCAATTGGTTTAGTTATGTAATTTTTAGCACCACTTTTTACTGCTTCATAAACTAAATTTTTTTGGCTCAATGTTGTTATCATAACAATATTCGCATCAGGATAATCATTAATTATCATTTTAACACCATTAATTCCATCAAATTCTGGCATTGATATATCCATTGTAACTAAATCTGGTTTATACTTTTTAAAAGCTAAAAATGCCTCTTTTCCATTTATTGCTTCTGCTACAATTTCATGACCTGCATTAGTAAATATAAATCTTAAATTTCTTCTCATAACTGCTGAATCATCAGCTATTAGAATTTTAGCCATTAAGTCACTTCCTTCTTTTACCATAATTTAAAAATATCAAAAATAAATCCTTAGGCAGAATCAAAAATCATGTGATTCATTATTTTAAAATGTAAATTTATTTTTCGGCTGTCCCTTAATCAGATATTAAAAAGAATTAATTTTTTTGAATATTTTGTGAAAAAAAGATTAGAATATATAAAATCACATATTGTCGATTTATATAATAATTATAATCTAAAATCAAACTTTATTCAATACATCATTAGTGAACATCAAAAAAATAAGGCAGAATTAAAAATAAACTAGTCAACTTTTTTTGAAAATTCGTTAAACCATCGATATTTTCAGAAAAAAATTGTCTTAGGAGAACCTAAAAAATAATACCAAATTCTTTTACCCTGAAGTACCCTTAAATTATTGGAATTCATACTCGAGAATTAGAGTCTATTTTTTAGGTTTTCCTTAGTTTTAATTAATAATTTTATATGTTTTTATTTTATTAATTTAAATGTAATTTCGTTATTATTAGTTAGGATTGACATAAAATTTCTATAATGCTAAACTGTATGTAGTTTTTTGTAATATTTTTATGTAAATCAGATTATATTGTAACATATTTGTAGTTTCAATAAAACCTAAGGTAGAATCAAAAAATAAATCACATAATTTTAGTGATTTTTAGATTTTAAAAATGTTATATTATTTTTTAGATATTCCTAACAAATGATAAGGTGGGTTAAAAATGAAAAAAACAATTTGCATTTTAGGTCTTGGTTATATAGGTCTTCCAACAGCAGCCATGTTTGCAACTCATGGACATAAAATCATAGGTGTTGATATAAATGAAACTGTTGTTAAAGAATTAAATAAAGGAAAGATAACTATTAAGGAACCCTATTTAGACATTATGGTACAGGCTGCTGTTACATCAGGTAATTTAAAAGCTAGAACAACTCCTGAAAAATCAGATGTATTTATAATATCAGTTCCAACACCAATAAATGAAAACAAAACAGCAAATATGAATTATGTAAAAAACGCAACTGAATCAATAGTTCCATATTTATCAAAAGGAAATATTGTAATATTGGAATCAACATCACCACCTGGTACTGTTGAAAACTTAATAGTACCAATAATAAAAGAAGCAGGATTTGATGTAGGTAATGATATATTAATTGCTCATTCGCCTGAACGTGTACTTCCTGGAAGAATATTGATAGAACTTGTTGAAAATAACAGAATTGTAGGCGGTATTAATGAAAATTCCTGCAAAGCTGTTGTTGCATTATACAAAACCTTTGTTAAAGGAGAAATTTTTGAAACCAATGCTACTACAGCAGAAATGTGTAAACTAATGGAAAATACCTTTAGAGATGTAAACATAGCTTTTGCCAATGAAGTTTCAATGCTTTGTGAAAAAATGGGTATTAGTGTATGGGATGTTATCAATCTTTCAAATAAACATCCAAGAGTTAACATCCATCAACCAGGTCCTGGTGTTGGTGGCCATTGTATTGCTGTTGATCCATGGTTTATAGTAGAAAAATTTCCCGAATTATCTAAAATAATACCTCTAAGTAGAAATACTAATGACTCCATGCCACAACACATTTTTGATAAAGTTAAAGATAATTTAAAAGAATTAAATGGAGTAAAAAATATAACAATTTATGGCATAACCTATAAAAACGATGTTGATGATACAAGAGAAAGCCCTATACTTAAACTAATTGAATTATTTGAAGATGATGAGAATTTTAATATAACTATTCATGATCCTTTTGTTCAAGATTTTAAATATTTAGAAAGCGATCCTTACAAAGCAGTAAAAGAAAGTCATATGCTGATTTTAGGTGTAAATCATACAATTTTTAAAAATATGAACTTTGAACATATAAAATCTAATATGTCAGAATTAAACATAATTGATACACGAAATATATGGAGTGACAAAAACTTAAATGAACTTGGTTTTAATTACAGCCTACTTGGAAAAGGTTAGGCAGAATCAAAAAATAAACTAGTCAACTTTTTTTGAAAATTCGTTAAACCATCGATATTTTCAGAAAAAAATTATCTTATGAAATTTTTGATT
>JBDMZA010000209.1:0-3377 GCA_039770155.1 Clostridiales bacterium | reverse complement strand
TTTACTGAATCTTCTTCATTATAATTATTTTTATTATCATAGTCATTTCCCTCTTTATAATTATCTGAATAATTATTTTTCTTTGAATCATTCTTTTCCCATTTGCCTCTACAAGCAAATAAATAACTAGCCGAAATAGTAACAGTTATAACTATGATAACAATAACTACAAGTATAGATTTTAGTGATTTTACCCTCAAAAACATATTAAAACGCCTCCCAAAATAAATATTATTAAATACAAAACTTAATAATTTTTTTAGGAAATCCTAAAAAATAGCTTCATCATTTTAAAAAATGTAGACTTATTTTTTTAGATGTCCTTTGACATAGTATACGAATGGAAAATTAATTTTTGTGTGGCAAACATAAATAAAAAAATTTTTTTCACCCTGATAAAGAAATACAAAATATTAGTAAACTATTAATTTCTTCAGGTATTAAATCTCCATAAGCAGATACTATAAGAGTTTTTTTAAATAAATTTTCTTTACTACCATAATCAAGCCTAACATTATTTCTCAAAATAATGAAAAACGCAAATGTTTTATATATAATATAAACTGTAGTAAGGCATAATCAAAAAATAAATTAGCCAATTTTTGATTATGCCTAACATAAATAACAATTATACTTTATAAACCCAAAAAACAGTACTATATTCTTTCAGAAAAGCTGTGTTGACTAACTTGTTTTTTGGTTCTACCTAATTCAAAAATTTAAATGGATGAAAGGGATGGATAAATTGGAAACAAGAAAAATATTGTTTAATGATAATTGGAACTTTAAAAAAGAAAGCCTTGATAATAATTATATTAGTAATTGGGAAGGTATAGATGTTCCACATGATTGGTTAATTTATGATGTAAAAAATCTATATGAAAACAGTATTGGTTATTATAAAAAAACTTTTATAATTAATGATTTGAAAGACAAAAATTATAGTTTATATTTTGAGGGTATATACATGGACTCCAAAGTTTATGTAAATGATTTTTATGTTGGTGAATGGAAATATGGATATTCAAGTTTTGAGTTTAATATAACAAAATTTTTAGAATTAGGTGAAAATGAGGTAAATGTAAAAGTTGTACATAAAGCTCCAAACTCTCGTTGGTACTCAGGAGCAGGAATTTATAGAAATGTATGGCTTATAAAAACCAGTATGAACCATTTAATAACTGATGGAATATATATATCAACTAGAAAAGAATCAGATGGCTGGTATGTTGATGTTGAAACTGAAGTAAACATTAAAAATGATGCAACATTAAAACACTCAATTATGGAAATCAAAAAAGATAATTCTAAAACTATTAAAACAGAAACAATAACAGTTCCAAAATCTGAAACTCTAATTAATAAATTAAAACAAAGTTTATTTATTAAATCGCCTATGCTATGGAATATTGAGAATCCACAGCTTTATAAATTAAAAACTGAATTAATAGTCAATAATAAAGTTGTTGATGAGATAATTTCGAAATTTGGATTCAGAACAATTAAATTTGATAACAATAAGGGATTTTTTCTAAACGAAAAATATATAAAATTGCATGGAGTATGTGAACATCATGATTTAGGTGCCTTAGGAGCTGCTGTAAATAAAACGGCTATTAGAAGAAGATTAAATATACTAAAGGAAATGGGCATTAACTCAATTAGAACTGCTCATAATATGCCCGCAGTTGAATTTATGGAATTAGTTGATGAAATGGGATTTCTTATAATTTCAGAAGGATTTGATATGTGGGAACTTTGTAAAACAGAATATGACTACGGACGATTTTTTAAAGACTGGCATGAAAAAGATGTCTGCAGTTGGATTAAACGTGATCGTAATCATCCAAGTATTATTATGTGGAGTATTGGTAATGAAATTTATGACACACATACTAGTTTAAAAGGAGTAGAAATTACTAAAACACTTATGAATTTGGTAAGACTATACGACCCAAGAGAAAATGCACTAATTACAATTGGTTCTAACTATATGGCATGGGAAAATGCACAGAAATGTGCTGATGAAATACAGGTTGTTGGATATAATTATGCAGAACATTTATATAATGAACATCATAAAAAATATCCTCATTGGATAATTTATGGAAGCGAAAATGCATCAACTGTTCAAAGCAGAGGTGTATATCATTTTCCAGCTAATATTTCTTCATTAACTCATGATGATGAGCAATGTTCATCTTTAGGAAATTGTATAACAGGATGGGGATCTAAGAGTACCCAAAAAAATATAATAGATGATAGAGACACCAGTTTTTGTCTTGGACAATTTGTATGGACAGGTTTTGACTACATAGGTGAACCAACCCCCTACTTCACCAAAAATTCTTATTTAGGTCAAATTGATACTGCTGGATTCAAAAAAGATTCATTTTACTTATATCAGGCAGAATGGACTGATTATAAAATTAATCCGATGATACATATACTTCCTTGGTGGGATTTTAATGAAGGACAATTAATTGATATTCGTATTTATTCTAATGCTCCAAAAACAGAATTATTTTTTAATGATAAATCATATGGTATCTATGAAATAGATCATAAAAATGGAAAACAATTAAGTGGAATATGGCAATTGCCATATCAAAAAGGGACTATTAAAGCCGTTGCCTATGATGAAAATGATGTAATTATAGCTACAGATGAGCAGCATTCATTTTCAGATGCAAAAAAAATTATTATGACTGCTGATAAAACTGAATTAATGGCAAATGGTCAAGATTTGATTTTTATTGAAATTAATGCACTTGATCATAATAATAATTTTGTTTCTAATGCAAATAATAGAATATTTATTGATGTAGACGGAGAAGGTCGTTTGTTAGGGCTTGATAATGGTGATAGTACTGATTATGACCAATATAAAGGAAATAACAAAAAAATGTTTAACGGAAGATTAATAGCTATTATTGCAGCTAAATTAACTCCAGGAAATATTAAGGTGAAAGCTTATTCACCTGGTTTAGAAATATCTGAAATTGATTTAATATCAAAAGTCAGTAATTTCCAATCAGGAATTAGTGCTACATCTGAAATATTATGTGAAGTCGATTATTATGACAATGCTAAAGTTCCTGTACGAAAAATTGAATTAACTAATAATGGCATAAATTCTCTAAATAAATCTATTAATTATACAAATGTTTCAGCAAAACTATATCCTGAAAACACTTCATATAATGAGTTAAATTGGTCTGCAACAACTCCAGGAGGTACTGAAACTAACATTGCAAAAGTTGAAGAAACTGGTAATGAGGCTATAGTAACTGCAATAGGTGATGGATCATTTAGACTAAGGTGTTCATGTAATAATGGTAGTTCAAAGCCCGTTGTCATATCTGAACTTGAATTTA
>JBDMZA010000208.1:0-7066 GCA_039770155.1 Clostridiales bacterium | reverse complement strand
GATTCTGCCTAAAGTGTTTATTTAGAAAATGATTATTTTAAGGGTGATAATTTAATAAAAATGGATAAAGATTATAAAATTATTAGTAAAGAAAGTAATATTAGACTAGATTATTATTTATCTAATAAGTTAAATAATTTATCAAGATCATATATTAAAGAATTAATATTAGAAGGAAAAGTAAGGATTAACAGTAAAATAACAAAACCAGGTTATAAAATTAATATGGGTGACAACATTGAGGTCTTTGTACCAGAACCCGAAGTTTTAGACGTGGTTGCTGAAAAAATTAAAATAAATATAATTTATGAAGATAATTATTTGTTAGTAGTAAATAAAGAAAAAGGAATGGTAGTTCATCCTTCAAATGGTCATTTAAAAGGAACTTTAGTTAATGCATTGATGTTTTGGTGCGACGGTAAATTATCTCAAATAAATGGAATTATAAGACCTGGAATTGTTCATAGGATTGATATGGATACATCAGGTTTATTAGTTGTAGCAAAAGATAATGAGACTCATATAAATTTAGCTAAACAATTAAAAGAACATACAATTAAGAGAGAATATGAAGCCTTAGTTCATGGAACTATGTATGAAGAAACAGGCAAAATAGAGATACCTATTGGAAGGGATACTGTACATCGCAAAAAAATGTCTGTTAGAACAAATAATGGTAAGTTTGCAGTTACAAATTTTAGTGTTATTGAAAGACTAAAATTTGTTACTCATTTAAAATTGAGACTTGAAACTGGAAGAACACATCAAATTAGAGTTCATATGGCCTATATAGGATTTCCTATAGTGGGAGATAGTGTTTATGGAAATAGAAATGATAAATTTAAAGAAAAAGGACAAACTTTACATGCGAAGAATCTTGGATTTATTCATCCTAAAACAAAAAAATATATAGAGTTTAATTCAGAATTACCTGAATATTTTAAAAGTTTAATTGATTATTATGATAATATATAAAAAATAGGCTATACTTCTTTGAATTATAGGACAAGAAGAAGGCGATTAGTGACACCTAAAAAATAATTCTATATTTCAAAATTTCAGAATGTTGAAACATGTGCTTTTAGTGATTCTTAGATTTTGAAAGTGTGATATTATTTTTTAAGGTATTTTAATAAAGTATAATCAAAAGTTTCATAAGGTAATTTTTTTCTGAAAAAATTGATGCTTTGGAGAGCCTAAAAAATAATAGCAAAAAAATTAACTAGTTTATTTTTTGATTATGCCTAAATGTTTGGAGATTTATATTGTATGATAAAACGTTTATTTAAAAATAAAGATTTGCAAATAAGATCAGGTTGGAAAATTTTTATTGTAATTATTTCAATGATGTTTATTTATCCTATAATTGAGATATTTTTTTACATATTAACATTATTGGGAATTGAAGGTGTATATGTTTTTAGTAGCAGTGAAGAAAATAGTTTAGTATTAAATGCAATAGCTAATTTTTTAACGCTTGGAATTGGAGTTTTGGTAATATGGGTTTTATTTGAAGGAAAAAAGATAAAAGAAATAGGGTTGACTAAATTTAAATATGGTTATAAAAATTTTATATTAGGTTTTACTATGGGTTCATTTGCAATAGTGAGTATTGTAACTTGTCTTATGATTACAAATAGTATAAGTATTAAACTATCAGACATAAATTTAAAGCTACTAATTAGTATGATTATTGAATTTATGTGCTTTATGCTAGTAGGTATTTCAGAAGAAATATTTTTTAGGGGTTATTGTATAAATGTATTAAAACAGACAAAAAATAAATATTTTATTATAATTGTTTCATCAATTATATTTGGTTTAATGCATTCTATGAATCCTAATGTGTCTTTTTTAGCAGTTGTTAATATAGTACTTGCGGGATTCATGTTTACTTTAATGTATGTTAAGACTGATAACTTATGGCTTTCAATAGGTTATCACATATCTTGGAATTATTTACAAGGAAATATTTTTGGGTTTAGAGTAAGTGGAATTGATACAAAGAGTATTTTGAAAACAGAAGTTTACAAAGATAGTTTTATTAATGGGGGTAGTTTTGGTTTAGAAGGTGGACTAATAACTACAATAATATTAGTTTTAGCAATTTTGTTTGTTTTATACATTTACAGGGATAATAAAATTTTTGAAAATTTTATTAAGGAATAGGATAATAAAAAAATAAATCTTGTTTTAAACGAGGTTAGTTATGAAAAATAAATTAATTTTAAAAATTTTTATTAGTGTAGTTTTTATATTTGTAATAGTATTATTATTTTATGTAAATAATAATACTTCTAAAAATATAAATTCAAATAAGCCAGAAAGTAGTGAAAAAATTAATAAAAAGATCTCTTTAAAAACTGATAAAATTAAGCCTGCAAAAACTAATGAAATTGTAAAAAAAGATTTATTTTTCAGAACTTACAAATCCCAATTGAATTATACTGGCCAATATCATTTATATGAAGATATGAAATTAAATAAAAATACAGGTATAATGATTTATTTTCATGGAGATAATGCTAATGATTTTAATAAAGGGAAAAATTCTAAAAGATTAAATTTGTTAGTAGATGTATCCAAAGAGCATAATTTAATACCAATTGCTTTAAAAACTCCTACAAAAGATTTAACTTGGTGGAAAAATATAGAATCAAATTCTGAGTATATTAATGATTTTTTTATTAATTTTATATTAAAAAAATATGATATAAATAAAAATAGAGTTTTACTTGTGGGTTATTCAGGTGGAGCGGAACTACTATCAGAATATTTTATATATAAATATGGTCAATACATATTAAATGGTGGAGCAATATTATTTGCTGGTGGCTCAAAACCTCCTATCAATGATATATTGTTTAATGATAAATTTGTATCCGATTTTAATATTCATTTTTACTCAGGAACAAATGATTTTATGCATTCAGATGTTCTATATGGAGTGGAGTATTTTATGAAAAAAGGTTTTGCTACAACATATGAGTATCCGGAGGGTGAAGATCATTATAATTTGCCATTTTATAAAATTGTGAATGAGCAACTAGAAAATGGTTTTTTAAAATAAAGTTATTTTATTTTCGGAATATTAAAAACTGGACAATATTTATAAACTATGATATTATGATTCAAAGTAAATATGACCTTTAAATTAGTCCTGAGAGACTGGTAAGGTGAATTAAAAGGAAATTACCTAATAATTGGGTTTATAGTTCCCTGCCAACAGCAGGGAACTATTATTGTATTTAGGGATATCCAAAAAATAAACTCTAACTTTTGAGCATGAATTCGCAGAATTTAAGTGAGTTTCAGACGAAAGGAATTTAAATTTAATACACATTTAATTCAACATATCATGTTAGACATAGCCAAAAATTACATAAAACAACTTTTTTCTGAAAATACAAATATTTTAAAAAAGTTGAATAGTTTAAATGTGATTATGTTGTATAGAAATAAAAAATATTATAGAAATATTCACTTCATAAGGAGGTGTCTTTTTGGCTAAGAAAACCGAGATTTTGATGAATAGAATTTCAATATCAAGTGCTGTAGCAAGAATTGCACATGAAATTTTAGATAAAAAAACAGATGTGGATGAACTTGTAATTATTGGTATACAAAGAAGAGGTGTATATCTTGCAAAAAGAATTGCAGATAATATATATAAATTTAGAGAAAAATCAGTTAATGTAGGTATTTTAGATATTACTCTTTATAGAGATGATTTAAGTATATTATCTCAACATCCAATAATAAATGGAACAGACATAGGATTTGTTGTAGATAATAAAAATGTAGTGATAGTAGATGATGTATTGTTTACAGGAAGGACGATTAGAGCTGCGATAGATGCTATTATTGATATTGGAAGACCTAAAACTATTTGGGTGGCTGTTTTAATAGATAGAGGCCATAAAGAGCTACCTATAAAAGCTAATTTTGTAGGTAAGAATGTTTGTACATCAAAAGATGAAATAGTAAATGTATATTTAGATGAAATAGATGGTAAAGAATTTGTTGATAAATTTTAAAATGTAGTGTTTTATTAAGGAGAAACTATATGCTTAGAAAAATTTTAAAAAAGAATAAAATTAAATTAATATATTTTAGTGTATTGGTTCGAAAATTTGTAATAATATCATTTGGGTTTTGCTTTTTGATTAATTGCAAGTAAGGATGTTGTTGATCCTTACTTTATTTGTATATTATAAAATTTATTAAAGATAGTATTATTTAATTTCTTAAATTTGGTGGGAAGTATCTATTTAAATAAACAATTTTCAGGAAGATCTAAAAAATTTATTTAGTAGTCATTTGATTCATTAAACGAGAATGATGATTTAATTTTAAAGTGAGGTGCAGCTAAGATGTTAGAATCTAAGGATTTACTTGGGTTAAAGGATTTATCTGTGGAAGATATTGAAGAGATATTGGATACAACATCAACGATGAAATATATTATTACAACTAAAAACAAAAATGCTCCACATCTTCAGGGCAGGTCAGTTATTAATTTGTTTTATGAAAATAGTACAAGGACAAGAGTTTCTTTTGAATTAGCTTCAAAGTATTTAAGTGCAAGTGGTTCAAATATATCAGTTTCTACAAGTAGTGTTCAAAAGGGAGAAAGTCTAGTTGATACAGGAAGTACAATTGATTCAATGGCGGCAGATGTTATAGTTGTAAGACATCCTTTGGCTGGAGCACCAAATCTGTTAGCTAAAAATGTAAAGGCATCAGTTATTAATGCAGGGGATGGTATGAATGAACATCCTACTCAAGCTTTACTTGATATTTACACCATTAAAGAGAAAAAAGGTAAAATAAAAGGACTTAAAATTGCAATAATAGGAGATATATTACATAGTAGAGTTGCCAGAAGTAATATTTGGGGATTAACTAAATTAGGTGCAGAGGTTATGGTTGCAGGTCCTTCAACTCTAATTCCAAGAGATATAGAAAAAATGGGCATTAAGGTTTTTAACAGTGCACAAGAAGCTTTGATTGATGCTGATGTTGTCATGGGATTAAGAATGCAATTAGAAAGGCAAAAAACTGGTTTTTTTCCTACAATGAGAGAATATTCTAGATTTTTTGGATTGGATTTAAAGAGATTAAGATTATCAAAAGATGATGTGATTGTAATGCATCCCGGACCTGTTAATAGAGGAATAGAATTATCTTCTGCTGTTATTGATTCAGATAAATCAGTTATAAGTGAGCAGGTTAATAATGGAGTAGCAGTAAGAATGGCCATTTTATATTTATTGACAAGGAGGGATAAACTTGAAACTACTAATTAAAAACGGACATATAATTGATCCTGTTGCAGGTATAAACGGAGTTAAAAGCATTTTAATAGAAAATGGAAAAGTAATAGAAATTGAAGATGATATTGATGCACTTATGAATATGGATGTTTTAGATGTAAAAGGTAAATTTGTTTTACCAGGTTTGGTAGATGCTCATTGCCATTTAAGAGAACCAGGTTATGAATACAAAGAAGATATTGAAAGTGGTACTAAAAGTGCTGCGATGGGTGGATTTACTTCAGTTGCATGTATGCCTAACACAAATCCTGTTATAGATAATCAATCAGTAGTAAATTATATTTTAAGTAAGGCTAAAACAGATGGATATGTAAATGTTTTTCCAATTGGATCAATTTCAAAAGGTCTTAAAGGTAAAGAGTTATCTGAAATAGGAGAATTAAAATTTGCAGGAGTTGTTGCAGTATCAGATGATGGAAGACCTGTGCAAAATGCAATGCTTATGATGAAAGCTATGGAGTATGCGGCAATGTTTGATACTACTGTAATTTCTCATTGCGAGGATTTGAGTATTTCAAATGATGGAGTTATGAATGATTGTTATAATTCCACTGTTATGGGTTTGAAAGGTATACCAAGTACTTCAGAAGAGGTTATGGTTTCAAGAGAATTGATTTTATCTGAATACACAAAATCACCTGTTCATATTGCTCATGTTAGTACAAAATTGTCGGTAAATTTAATAAGAGAAGCAAAAAAAAGAGGTGTTAAAGTTACTTGTGAAACCTGTCCTCACTATTTTGTATTAACAGATGAAGCTTGTTTGAATTTTAATACTTTTGCAAAAGTAAATCCTCCTCTAAGAAGTGATGAAGATGTTGAAGCTGTGATTGAAGGATTAAAAGATGGAACAATTGACATAATTGCAACTGATCATGCACCACATCATCCTGACGAAAAAAATACTGAGTTTGGTTTAGCAGCAAACGGACTAGTAGGATTTGAAACTGCATTACCTCTTACTGTTACATATTTATATAAGACAGGTATTTTAACTTTAGAACAAATAGTTGAAAAAATGTGTATAAATCCTTCGAGAATTTTAGGTCTTAATAAGGGGTCTTTAAAGGTTGGTAGACCTGCTGATATAACAATTATAGATGTTGATGAAGAGTATTTAGTAGATGTAAATAATTTTTCTTCAAAGGGTAAAAATTCACCTTTTGATGGTTACAATTTAAAAGGTGTTGTATATTATACTATTGTAAATGGAAAGACTATAGTGAGAGAAAAAGTTATTATTTAAGGATTAAGGAATGACCAAAAAAAAATCCGATTTTTAAAATAATGAATCGTACGATTTAAGCGATTCTCTGATTTTAAAAAATCGATATTATTTTTTAGGTTATTCTAAGTTAATGAAAATCTAAAAAATAGTAATGAATTTTTCTCATATGAGAATTACTAAAAATGTGTGATGCATTACTTGAGAATGACAAGTTATTTTTAGATATCTCAAAGGAGGATGTATGTTTTCAGATAAACTTGTTAAAATGATTAAGAAAAAAAATAATCCTACAGTGGTAGGATTGGATCCTAAAATTGAATATGTTCCTAAATTTTTAAAGGATAAGGTTTTAAAGGAATATGGAAATAATTTATTAGGTGTTTCAAAAAGTATTTTACTATTTAATAAAATGATAATTGACTATATCTATGATATAGTCCCAGTTGTTAAACCACAACTTGCTTATTATGAAATGTATGGAATAGATGGAATGAAGGCTTTT
>JBDMZA010000207.1:0-2651 GCA_039770155.1 Clostridiales bacterium | reverse complement strand
TCTTCTCTAATAAATCCAATTTTTCTACAAACATTTTTACTAAAATATGTATTAGAAAAATTTAAAGAAAAATAATTATCTTCAACTAAAATTAAACTATTATAATAATATATTATTTCTACAATTTTACTTAACCTAAAATCTTCATTACTAAACCATACATTATATGAATAAAAATTTGATAATAGTAAATCATTTACTATAACTTTTATATTTTCTTTGTTAAAAGCAGATCCTACAATTCCAGTTCCTGCAAACACATCAAAAAAAGATTCATAATCCAAACAATTATCATTAACAATTTTTTTTATAAATTCAGTAAGTTTATACTTACTTCCCAAATATCTCCTGTTATTTATTTCAAACGTTTCCACTTATTATTTCCTTTCTCTGTTCCTACTAAGGAATATCAAAAAAATAAACTCTAGTTCTCGAGTATGAATTCGCGTGATTTAAGCGAACTTCAGACGAAGAGAATTCGGTATTATTTTTTAGGTTCTCCTAAGCCTAGTTTTTCTGATATTTCTAGTTTGTACCAGTCAATATCATTAACCTTACTATTTTTATATGCATTTTCAAATTGACTATATAAAAATTTATAATTCATTCTATTCTTTAAAATATTAATAAAATCTCTTAAACTTAATGGTATAATTTTCAATCCTCTATTTGTATTACCATCTTTTGTTTGATAATAATAGTTCTTACGACTTCTGAAATCACTCAAAACACTCCAATGCAAATCTGGAGCTATAAATATCACATAGTCTGTATTATTTAAAGTTTTATTTTTATGGGCTATTAAGTGTCTTGAAACAGGTTCCATTTCAACCCGTCTTTGTTGTATTGATTCTGTAAGAGTAACCTCAATCAATAAATCATGTTTTTCATAAAATTCTGTTTCACAATATTCATATATTATATCAGCCTGACCTCCAGCAGCATGTCTTTTAGGAAATAAAGTTGTATCTAAGCTTAACTTTATAAAATTCAAAATATTACCTTCAAAATTGCTTACATAATACCACCCTATAGCTGTTACATACTCAAATATTGTTGCTACATCGCAGTCCCAATCTCTATAACTTAAAACTTTATCATATTTATTATGATCAATACAATCTAATATAAAAATCACATTTTCAATTGTAAACTTCTTATACAACAAATCTTTAAACCTTTTTAGTCTTTCAATAAAAATAAATTTATTTAATTCTTCCTGTTTATATACATTAAAATCGCTTTTTATCTTTTCTTTTAATTTAGATAACTTTTGATCAAAAAATTTATTTATTTCATCTAATTTTAAATTTTCGTGATAAAATTTGGTAAAATCTTTAATCTTTAAATTATTATATTTGATTTCCATTAATTTATCTAATATATTATTAAAAAAATATCTTGGTATTATATCTAAAAAAACCTTATTATCATTATAGATCAATATACCTGTTAACATAAAATATCTTCTATTTAAGTCATAGTATTCTTCTAAATTAGACTTCCACTTAGCCAAATGCAACAATTTAAAAAATTCCATTTTAACTGATTTAATAGAATTAAAATTAAAAATAGATGCATTCAAAATATTATCTATTATTTCTTTTTTATTTGATTTATTTAAAATGCTGCATCCAAAATAATTACTCCATATACTTCTTACCTTTGCATTTCCTATTTTTTTAATATATTTATATATAGTTACAGCAATTTCTTCTTTTCTATCTTGATTCAAATCAAAATTTTCTATGATATTTACAATTAATAAAAAGATATTGTAAAATATTTTATCATATACTTTACTTTTTCTATTTATACCAATTTTACAAAAGTCATCCTCTGATAAGAAATCATTTGTTATAAAAAAATCATATGCCATAATATAATTTTCCATTTTCAAAATCTCATCATACAAAATTTTATCAATACTTATTTTTTTTAATCTTAGTTCTTTAATTTTATCTACCATTTCTATAACTTCCTCATTATTTTTGCAAATTGGTAATAGATATGTAAACTCATCAAAAGTTAAATACTCAAGTTTGCAAATAAAATATAGGAGACTTATATACGGTCTTATATTAAATTCCTTATTACTTATTTCATACTTTAAAAATTGTTTTAGATATATATAACTATCTTTTTCTATCTGGAAAAAATTATTGTCTTTAAAACTTCCCATCTTCATTAATTTAATAATTTCACTACCAACTTGAGTAATTTTTCTTTTTTTGTCTATTACTCCCAAGTTTACCAAGCCAGAAGTCACCTCTCTTGCATCTTTATCTTTTCTTAGAGCATTTCCCTTTATAAATTTTTCATCCTTCATTAAATAATAATATTTTATTTGCAAATCCTTGCCCCAATTAGAATCATCATTATTTTTATATAATTTATCCAACATTAACAATTGTTTTTCAATTTTAAAACTTAAATCCTCTACTCTAAAACTTGTATTTCCAATGCTCCAACAGTATGTCTTATAATACATATGTAACTCCTTGTAAATTTCATTTAACTTTTGTGAAGATATTTTTTACATTATTATTTCTTTCGATATTATATACTATTAATTGTGGTCAGTCCAAATGTATAGTGATATAATTATATAACAATATTTATTGTTATTATTTTCTTTTAAAAATACTTAG
>JBDMZA010000206.1:0-6321 GCA_039770155.1 Clostridiales bacterium | reverse complement strand
ATAGCCAAAAAATAAACTCTAATTCTCGAGTATGAATTCGCACGATTTAAGCGAACTTCAGACGAAAAGAATTCGGTATTATTTTTTAGGCTCTCCTAAGATATATTTTAATTTTTCTTTAATACATCACTATACGTTTTTAAAATTTGTTTTATATGATTTTTTTTGTCAAATCTAATTTCAACATCATTTCTTGCAGCAACACCCATTTTTTCAATCAATAACTTATTTGAATACAGATATTCTATTTTATCTTTTAAACTCTCTTCATTAAAAGCTTTATGTATTAATCCTGTTTCACCATCTATTATCAATTCCTGTATACCACCTATATCTGAACCTATTACAGGTTTTCCCAGTGCTAGTGACTCAATAACTGAAAGCGGGCAATTTTCATACCATTCTGAAGGTATTATTGTAAATCTACATCTTTTTATCAAATCATATAATTCTTTCCCACTCTTAAAACCAACATATTTTATATTAGTCATCCTACCTGCATTTTCTTCCACAATGTTTTTCAAAGGACCACTTCCCGCAATATATAATGTTATATTTTTAAGTTTTTTCATAACTTCTAAAAGTGTAATAATTCCCTTTTCTTTTGATAACCTTCCAAAATAAAGAATATACTCCCCTGGTGTAAAATCTGGTTTATAATCTTCGGTACTAATGAAATTAGGAATATACACAAGTTTATTCTTATCAAAACCAAATTCTATAAATTTTTTATAATAAAACATACTTGGCAATATATATTTATCTATTTTTTGATAGCTTTTATTCATTAAACATAAATACATTTCCACCATATTGACAAAGCTTCCCGCAAGAGAATTTTTTGAACATTTATTTAAAATACAGTTGTAATATCTTTTTCCTTTACACTTTTCACATACACCCTTATTATTTAACATCTTATAATTAGGGCATATAACCTTTAATTCATGAGCAGTGTACACTACAGGAATATTTTTGTTTTTAAGTTCATCCAGAATAGAATATGACAATTGGTGCTGAAAAATATGCAAATGGGCTAAATCAGGATTGGTACGCTCTATCAGTTTTGATATTTTTCTTTTTGCTTCAAAAGAGTATATTATTTTTATTGCATTATTAATACGAGTTAAAAAATCTGTATCTTCATAATCTATATTTTCAACAAAAAACTCCTTATAGGCAGACTTATAATTTTTATTATCTTTCATTGAAAAATGAATTATTTCATTACCGATACTTTCAAGTTCATTATTCAGAGCAAAAAAGTATGTTTCACTTCCACCTTTTCGATAAAAAAATTTATTAACACTCATAAGTTTCATTATTTCCACCCTATTCCTATAAAACAATCACTGGCATTTTATCTATTTTTTTAATTCCTTATACAAGTTTATATATTTATTCAACATAATCGAAATATCAAATTTCTTTGAAAATTTATATGCATTGTTTTTTATTTCCATATATAAATTTAGATCACAAATAATTTCTAAAATCTTTTTATATAAATCATTATGATCTTGGCTTTTAAAAACTAATCCAGTCTCTCTGTTTTTAACTAATTCAGTTGGTCCATCAATATCACTACAAATAACAGGAATTCCCGAAATCATTGCTTCAATGACTGCAATACCAAAACCTTCGACTCTTGATGGTAAAATAAACAAGTTACTTCTAAGAAGTAAATCATGAACATTTTTTATGTTTCCTGTGAAAACTACCTCTTGTTGAAGATCCATCTCATCAACAAGTTTTAACAGATATTTATATGATTCTTCGAAACAACCTGTAATATCTCCAACAAAAAGGCATTTAATCTTTATATTATTATCTTTTAATAGTTTCAATGCCTTGATTAAAATATCTTGTCCCTTTATCAAATGTGTTACTCTTGCAACATTTATAATATTTACTCTTTCATTTGTAAGATCATTTTTATTTTTAAAAATAAAGCTTTTCAAATCAACTCCATTATATATTCTTACTACATTATTAATTCCATTGTTTACAGCCTCACTATATACTGCATTAGAAATTGCAATACTTTTGTTAATAAATATATTGTGTAAAACTTTATCTATTGAATTCATATTATTAAATAAGTCAATTGTATGTGCTGTATAAACTACTTTTAATTTTGGATTCAATATTTTAAACAAAATTGATCTTATTCTTGTTCCAAAGTCATGTGTATGAATTATTTCAATATTGTACTTTTTTATAATTTTCATTAATTCAAATATGTATCCTGGTTTTTTACTAGAAGGAGTTCTTTCTAAAAAAAATACATTCTCACAATTTTTTTCAAGTTCTCTCTTTAAGCCTTCATTAACCAGATTATTCATAACTACTACAACAATATTAATATCACTATTTAAAGTATTAAGTTTCTTAACAGTTGTAACAAGCATATTCTCAGACCCTCCACTTAAAAGAGCTGAAATAAAGTGCATTATATTCAATCTGGTTTTATACATAATTTGCTTTCCTTTCACAAAAAACTTTATTCATTTTTTCACTCTCAAAATGTTAAATATAAAGCCAGCTATAAGTTATGTCATACTAGTATTCAACGATAAATATCAATAAATAGTTATGAGAATCTATTCAAACATGCATATAAAAATAATTTCTATAAATAATAATATAGAAATATCAGTACTACCTTAATATAATAAGGCATAATTTCAAACTATTTTTTAAAACACTTCAACTCTGTTATTCACAATTGATTGTATTTTACTTATCCCATACAACCCTAAACTAAAACGATATTTCAATAGCAAATATCTAATTTTCTGATAAAAAGTTAGTCTGTCAAATCTAATATATTTTATAATCTCCGTAATAAATCTATTATTAACAAATTCATTAATATCTTTATATTTGGTCATTTTTCTAATATGGTTTTCTATATTTATATATATAAAGTGTTTATAGTATCCTAATACAAACTTTTTATCATCAGGTATTTTATGAATAATTTTATCAATAGAACATAAAGAAACCTCAATTACTTCTTCCCATAATCTTTCTTTATTTGTGTAAGAACCTTCTCTATCTAAATAATAATATTTCGCCTTATAAAAACAGAATATTTTACTGCACAACATAGAATACTCAAGGTTAAAAAAACCATCTTCTGAAAATACTTCATTTATATTTTTAAATAAAATACCTTTCCCCTTTAAAATACTGCTGAGAAAAATTTTATTACACACAGATGTTCCATTAATTTTAGTAAATATATTATCAACATAATCTTCAATTGACTTTTCAATAACTCTGTCAGTTTTTTCATTTTTACCAAATAGATTATCTATCTTAATATCTTCTTTGGTAACTCTAAACAAAGCTTGTGAAAATACTATATCTGCTTTTTTCTCTTCTATTATTTCAAGAAAAGTCTCAACACAATCCTTTTCTATCCAATCATCTGAATCAACAAACATAATGTACTTACCTTTAGCCATTTTAATGCCCTGGTTTCTTGCTTTGCTGACTCCTTCATTTTTTTTATTTACAACTAAAACTCTACTATCCTTATTCTGATAATATTCGATAATCTTGGAAGATCCATCAGTTGATCCATCATTTATTATTAATATTTCTATATTTTTAAAAGTTTGTTCTACAACTGATCCAATACATTTACTCAAATATTTTTCAACATTGTAGACTGGTATTATTATTGATACTTTTATCAATTTATATCCTCCAATTTATTTTTTGGATATCCCAGAATCAAAAAATAAATTAGTCAACTTTTTTCAAAAATACGCAAAACATCAATCAATTCAAAAAAAGTTGTCTTATAAAATTTTTGATTATGCCTTACTATCTATCAAATTTTTCAAATATTTTCCTGCAAGTAAAGCTTTATCAAACATATACGGAATTTCATCATTTAGTTTATTTCTCAGATATTTGTAATTACTTATTAATAATCCAATTTTTTCTATTATTTTATTAACATCTATTTCTTCAGGATTCAAACAATATTCACAATTTCCATAAACATCTTTATTAATACCTGTAGCCTTTAAACTATAGGCAAGACTCAATGTTGGAACACCTGTTGAAAGAGCAGCAATAGTTGAATGTGTTCTAGCTCCTGCAAAAACATATACTTGAGATATTATCCACTTCAGTTGAGCAGCATTTAAATTTTGTGGAACTAAATTCAAAAAGGTTTTATCAGCTTTGCTACATTCATAAACATCCTGTAAAAATTTATAATCATCCCAATCATCACTTTCACTTTCAACATGGGGTATTAAAAATAATGCTCTTTTAAATTCATGAATAAGTTCATCTACAATTTTGGCTGCTAATAAGACCCATTCTTTTCTGTTTCCACTACATAAAAATTTTGAAAATAATGGACTTAAATTCAATCCAATTGCTTCATTTAAATTCACATTAATTTCAAAGTCTTCAGGTTTCTCTGGTTCCATTAAAAAAGCTGGGTCCGCAACTAGGTAAACATTTGATTTTATTCCCTTTTCATATAAATATTCCAGAGTAGAAGTTTCTCTAACAAAAATACCATCAAGCATTGATAAATGATTTAATATATATTTCTCATATTCAGGCATACTAGTAAATGGTCCTACCGAAGCACCCCATATTACAATGGGTATTTTCTTCTTCATAACATAATCATCCAATGAAGTAAATAATCTTGGAACACCGTAGTCAAGTGAATAATTATCACCACCTACTGATAAAACAGCACTCGAATTATCAATATAATCATTTAGTTGACCAAATACAATTTTTTCTCCTGATCTACTGTAATACTTTCTCATTTTCTCTATAAACCAATAAAAATCATATTTGTTTCTTGAAACATTAATTTTTGTATGTATTATACTCTTATCAAACTCTATTGATTTTTGTTTTTCAAATTCTTTATTATCAGCGAAAACTGTTGATACTATGTATTTATTTTCATCAAAATACTTATTTAGAATCTTCACAGATCCTCTGACTATAGCCTCACATCCACGATTTTTATAAGGACCATTGCCTGCCATAATGAACAAGTTATTTTTATTCAATTGATTCAGCCTCTCTTAAGGAACACCAAAAATAAATTCTCTTTCTTAAATAACAAACTAAGGGATATCCAAAAAACAAACTCTAATTCTCGAGTATGAATTCGCACGATTTAAGCAAACTTCAGACGAAAAGAATTTGATATTATTTTTTAGTTTCTCCTAAAATGTATTTGCTTTTCATACTGAACAAACTAATTTTTTTCTTTTTCTTTTCAAATTCAACCTCTGGTATTGTAGCAAGAACCTTTATTTTACTTACCATTTCCAAGTTTTCCTGACTTCTAATTCTATTATCAAGCAGTTCAATTAAGATCGATAACCCACTCATAATTGCCAAGGATGCAATTAGAGAAAACAAAATATTGTTTCTTCTTACTGGTCTTTCAGGTACTTTAGGCACTGCTGGTTCATCAATAACATGTGTGTTGTCAATACTTGTAAGTGTTTTTGCCTTTGTTACAAAACTCTTTTTAATTTCTTCTGCCACTACTTTACTAAAAACAGGATCACTATCCTCAAATGAAATTTCCAAAATTCTTGTATTAGGTCTTAAATTTACAAATACATTATCCTTTAACACTTCATAACTTAAATTTTTTTTTCCATACTGAATTTTTAATTGCTCAACAACATCATCTAATACCATTCTACTGGTTATAAATTCTCTATAGTCTATAATCATAATATCTGCAATACCTAAATCAGACCCCATAGACGAATCTTTGTCATTTTTTATTGCTCCAATATGTATAGTCGAATATGATTTATAAACATTCGAAAGTACATGATAATTATAGTAATATGAAATAATCATTATTATAATTACTCCTGATACAATTAAAAATAATCTTTTTCTTAAGATATTTAAATAAAAAAACATATCCATAGTTCTTAATTATTCCTCACAATTTTAATAAATTACCTAAACCATAAAAAAAATTTCCGATTGTGTAACTGCTATTTCCATACCAAATTAAATAAATTCAAACAAGATTTAAATTAATACTTTCTTTGATGAAATTTATTAAATAATTCTTCTTTTAAAATCACTTATAATGCTACTTTTGATCTGTATATCAATAAAAAAATAAATTTATTGATAGGAATTATATATTACTACTTTTTTATACTTGTATGAAAAAGTAATCCGCATTTTATAGGCTTATTTTCCCTTTATTAACAATATACATTATTTTTTTAGATTAGGCAAGTTAAAAAAATATCTATATTTAGAATATTTTATTTCAAATAACTTTTT
>JBDMZA010000205.1:0-3394 GCA_039770155.1 Clostridiales bacterium | reverse complement strand
ATAATCAAAAATTTCATAATACAATTTTTTTCTGAAAATATCGATGGTTTAACGAATTTTCAAAAAAAGTTGACTAGTTTATTTTTTGATTCTGCCTTCTGCCTGATTCTGCTCAATAGTTTTGTATTTCAGCAAAGTTTTTATTTTCTAATATTTAAATTCACTTAGGGATAGCCAAAAAATAAACTCTAATTCTCGAGTATGAGTTCACGCGATTTAAGCGAACTTCAGACGAAAATAATATTACATTTTAAAATCTTAGAATTACTAAAATCGTGTGATTCATTATTTTAAAGTGTAGATTTATTTTTTAAGTTTAATTAAATACTAATATAAGATATAATTAACAGGTTAAAAAATAAATTGCAGAATTTAATAGTAAAGAACTGCAAATCCTAAATTAAAGTATTTAATAATATTGCTGTTTGAGTTAGGAATAATCAAAAATTTCATATGACAATTATTTCTAAAAATGCCGATATTTTAACGGGTTTTTAAAAAAATTTGACTGGTTAATTTTTTGGTTCTGCCTTAAGAACTATTTAAAAATGTATTAGATTAAAATAAATATAAATTTAGGGAGCGAAATATAATGAATAAAAAATATATTTTTTTTGTAATTATTGTATCAATACTATTTTCTTTAGCAGGTTGTAAAGAAAAAACCAATCCCAAAAGTAGTTTTGAAAAATATATAAAAGCTTGGGAAACTAAAGATTTTAATTCTATGTATAGTATATTAGACATAGATAGTTTGACAAAAATTGAAGAAAAAACATTTATTAAGAAATATAGTGAAATATATGAACTTATTGAAGCTAACAAAATTAATGTAAATCCTAAATACCCTACTGAGTTTAAAGAAGACGAAAATGAAAACATTAAGATACCTTTTGATGTTAGCTTAGATACAATTGGAGGTAAAATTAATTTTTCAGAAAAAGCAGTTTTTAAAAAAGAAAAAGATGATGAAGATAAAGAAGTTTGGAGAATAAAATGGGACTACAATATGATATTTTCTAATTTGGAAAAAAATGACATCGTTAAAGTTAACAATACTTATGGCAATCGTGGTGAAATGTATGATAGAAATGATAAGCCTCTCGCAATAAATAATGAACAGGGCAAAAGAGTATATCCAAATAATGCTTCGGCTGGTTTTATAACAGGTTTTACAGGTGCGATTACTGATGAGGATTTGAAAAAAGAAAAATATAAAGATTATAATAAAAACGATATAATAGGACTTGCAGGTCTTGAGTACCAATATGAAGAAAGATTAAAACAAAAAACAGGAAAAGAAATTATTATAGCAGATAAAAATGGAAATAAAAAAGAAACATTAGCTAAAAAAGAGGCTCAAAATGGTGAAAAAATTAAACTTACAATAGATTCACAAATACAACTGGCTATGCATCAACAAATGGCAAATGATATAGGTGTTGGTGTTGCAATGAATCCGAAAACAGGTGAAGTGTTGGCACTGGTAAGTACACCAGGATATGATCCAAATACTAATACAGGGCCACCTTTAAACAGATTCAGATATTCATATGCTCCTGGTTCTACATTTAAAGTTATTACTTCCGCAATTGGTTTTAATGCAAAAAAACTTGATCCAAATCAGGATAAACAAATCTATGGAACAAAATGGCAAAAACAGTATTGGGGCAATTATTTTGTTACAAGAGCTCATGCATATTCACCACCATCAAATTTTAGAAATGGAATGGTATACTCTGATAATATTTATTTTGCTCAAGTTGCTTTAGATGTAGGTCAAGATTTATTTATAAATGAAACTAAAAAGTTTGGTATTGGTGAAGAGTTTCCCTTTGATATACCATTACATACACAGTCACAACTTTTCAATGAAGCTATGAATAGTGAGGCTCAGCTAGCAGATTCGGCTTTTGGTCAAGGAGAAATATTAATGAATCCAATACACTTGACAACTATATATACATTTTTAACAAATGATGGAAATATACTGAAGCCTAAATTAGTATTAGAAGAGAATATGACTCCAGAGATTTGGAAACAACAGGTGTGTTCTAAAGAAAATACGAATTTAATATCTAAACATTTAGGTGAAGTTGTAAGTAGTCCAGATGGAACAGCTCATGTTGCATATATTCCTGATGTTCCAATTATGGGTAAAACAGGTACAGCTGAACTTAAAATGTCTGTTGATGAAGAAGGAACAGAAAATGGATGGTTTATAGGAATTGAGCAAAACAAAATGGAATTAGAAGTTTGCATGTTTATTGAGGGGGTTGAAAAAAAAGGAGGAAGTGTATATCCTGCTGAAAAGGTAAAGAATATATTTAATCAATTTGGAAGATAAGGGATATCTAAAAAATAATCCTTATTCTTGGGTATGAATTCCTATAATTTGAGTGGAATTCATAGGAAAAGAATTAGGATTTTTTTTGCATTTATTATATGTAAAGATTTTACCTTTCACATAATAATTTTACATGATATAATTAATGGTGAATATAATGTCTAATAAAAAAATTGCTTTATGAAATTTTTGATTATGCTTTAAGTCAAAAAACTATATATTTGGAAGTGATATTTGTGAGTAACACTATAAACAATAATTTCAACAGAAATTTATATATAAATAATTTCAATAATCAAAATGATTTAAAGAATACTATAAACATTTCAAACATGTCAGATAATAATATAAAATCAAATAAAACTGATGAATCTCAAGTAAAAATGAAAGATAGAGTTGAAAATGGAGAATGTAAAACATGTAGTGAAAGAATGTATAAAGATGGTTCAGACGATCCAAGTGTCTCTTTTAAAACATCTGGACATATATCACCTGAAAATTCTGCATCAAAAGTTATGTCCCATGAAATGGAACATGTAGTAAATGAACAGTCAAATGCGGAAAATGAAGGTAGGGAAATAGTATCTCAAAGTGTTTCATTGGAATCGTCAGTTTGCCCTGAATGTGGTACTAGTTATATTGCAGGTGGAGAAACACATACTGTAACAAAAGCAAAAAGTAAAAATGAAGATGATTTTTTCACAAAATCACATAAAAAATTTTTAGAAGGATACTTTGGAAATAAATTTGATACAAGAATATAAGATTTGATTTTTTTATGCATAATACTATTTTGATAGTATAAACTTAGGAGAACCTAAAAAATAATACCGAATTATTTTGTCTGAAGTTCGATTAAATCCCGCGAATTCATACTCAAGAATTAGACTTTGTTTCTTAGAAATAGTATATGGGAAAATTCATGTAAATTATTAAAATAGCTTAAGGTTTTGATTAAGGCATAATCAAAAATTTCATAAGACAATTTTTTTCTGAAAATATCGATGGTTTAACGAATTTTCAAAAAAAGTTGACTAGTTTATTTTT
>JBDMZA010000204.1:0-5058 GCA_039770155.1 Clostridiales bacterium | reverse complement strand
ATTATTGTCGGATTAAATCTTAATGTTGTTTAATTGTTAAACTTTATGTAAACTTAAAAGAGAAGAAAGTTAGTTAATTTTAAAGTTATTTAATATTTAACAATAAATATCCAATAATATAGTATTATTGGTAATCATAAAATTAAGAATAGTTTATTTTTGTAAAAGAGGGTTGTTATGTTATACTTATTTATTTTTTTTATTGTAGTGGGAGTAACAGATTTTTGCACAAATAATGGAATTCAAATTTTTATTTTTATCGATTTGATTGCAAAGGCATTTATTATATTAGCATTCATTAGTTGCATAGCATTTAAGGTAGATGGAGACTTTGAATTTTTAATTTTATCAATGCTTATATTTTTAAATAATTATATGAGGGGAAAAAACTTTTATAACAGATTAGAAGAACATTTAAAGGAAAGTGAAAAATAAATCTAGACTTTAAAATAATGAATTAGGCATAATCAAAAATTTCATAAGACAATTTTTTTCTGAAAATATCAATGGTTTAACGAATTTTCAAAAAAAGTTGACTAGTTTATTTTTTTGATTATGCCTTATAGGATTTGTGATATTATTTTTAGGATTTCTTATGATAAGATATTTAAAAGAATTAAAGGGAGCAATAAAAATGTTAAATACTCTTTCGGCTTCATTACAGGATTATTTAGAGGCTATTTTAGAATTAGAAGAATCTGAAAATCAGGTCAGGATAACTGATATAGCTAAAAGATTAAAAATAGCTAAGGCAAGTGTAAACCAAAGTATACATAAACTTAAAGAATTAGAACTGGTTATTCAACAAATGTATGGACCTGTTTTATTAACAAATGAAGGTAGAGATATAGCTATTAAGATAAGGGACAGACATAGAAAATTGAGAAAATTTTTAATTGAAGTATTAAATGTAAAACCAGAAGTTGCTGAAAAAGATGCCTGTTCAATGGAGCATGTTGTAAGTCCTCAGACAATGGATAAATTAACTGAATTTTTATGTAGAAACGGATATTTATCTGAAGGATGTAATGTTTATTTTAATAAAGAATAATTAAAAAAAAAAAAATACATTACAATATAAATTTTTGTTGCTAAAATGTTAGGCTTAACTAACATTGCTTTTAGTAAAATGTAATATTCGCACTTGCAAATAAACGTATATTTTAGTACATAATAATGTAATATTAAGAAAATTGACATTTATAAGATAAATATGTATAATAATGCAGTAATATATTTAAATCATATTATTTAAATATATTAAACCATAGTATATATTTTAAAGGTAAAAATAAAATTGAATTTTTAAAGAAATTAATTTTATAAAGGTGGTATTATGTACAAATCGAATAACTTAGCATTTATTAATTTTACACAATCTTTTCTAGATATAATTGTAATATTTTCTGCTTTTTTTATTTCATACTACATTATAGATTTTTTAAGAGATTTACGAGAGATTTATTTTTATATATGGATTTTAATAATTTTTTTTCCTACTTGGATTATAACTATGAATTCAAATAGTATGTATAATGATGCAACACTTAAAGACAATAATATGATTTTAAAGAATGTTTTTAAATCTACTATTATATCAGGTATAACAGTTGTTTTACTAATATATACGGCTAAAATAGAGGGTTTTAGTAGAAGTTTTATGATAACTTTTTTATTAAATGTAATAGTTTTTGCCATTATTAAACAAATAGCTTGTTACAAATTAATTCGAAGCTCCAAGAAATCCTATAAACATGTTATTGTCATTGGAAGTCCAGAAATGTATAAAAAATTTAGTTCAGTTATTTCTAAAACTAATATTAAAATTAAAATTAAAGGATATATTAGTATATCCAACAAACAACTTTTGAGTAATCATATTATGCTTGGTAAAATTAATAATCTGGAGAATTTTATAAAAGAGTATACAATTGATGAAATAATTTTTGCTTTACCCAAAAATTATGTTGGAGAAGTAGAAAAATATGTTGTTATGTGTGAGACTATGGGAATAACTGTACGAATGATAGTAGATTTATTTGATTTAAAACTTTCAAAAACCCATATTGCAAATATTGGTGGCTTACCATTTTTTACTTTTCATACTGTTTCACTAAATCCTTTTCAACTTCTATTAAAAAGATTTCTTGATATAATGGGAGCCATTTCAGGTTTAACCATAACATCTATTTTAGGAGTTTTTATTTTTATTGCAATTAAAATTGATTCAAAGGGACCAGTTCTATTTAGTCAAAAGCGAGTAGGACTAAATGGAAGAATATTTGATTGCTATAAATTCAGATCAATGTATATAGATGCAGAAGAAAGAAAAAAAGAATTAATGAAAGAAAATGAGATGAAGGATAATTTTATGTTTAAAATGAAAAATGATCCTAGAATTACTAAAGTTGGTAATTTTATTAGAAAAACCAGCTTAGATGAGTTACCTCAATTTTGGAATGTACTAAGAGGAGAAATGAGTCTTGTGGGAACAAGACCTCCAACAATAGATGAGGTTAAATTATATAAAACAGGACATAGAAGAAGAATTAGTATTAAACCCGGAATAACAGGATTGTGGCAGGTAAATGGTAGAAGTAGTATCACAGATTTTGAAGATGTAGTGAAGTTAGATACTAGTTATATAGATAATTGGTCATTGATGATGGATTTTAAAATACTGCTTAGAACTATTTTAGTGGTATTTAAAGTTAATAATACTGCATATTGATAAAAAAAATATATATAAAATTTTATAAAATATTTTTTATATTTTTTTAGGGATAGTTAAAAAAAATAAATTCATATTCTCGAGAATGAATTTGTATAACTTAAACGAATTTCAGACGAAAAGAATTGGGTACTATTTTTTGACTATCCTTAGTTTGTTTTTTTGCTATCACTTATAAGAATTATATAATACAATAGAGTTTATGAGAACTTAAAAAATAAGCAAAGTAATTATATTTTTTAGGGTATTTTCAATGATAAGATAATAAAAAGAGGTGGAAATATGAAAGGAATTATTTTAGCAGGTGGTGCAGGTACAAGACTATATCCATTAACTATGGTTACCAGTAAACAACTTTTACCGGTTTATGATAAGCCAATGATCTATTATCCTCTGTCTATACTAATGTTATCAGAAATTAAGGATATTTTGATTATTTCAACTCCTGAAGATCTTCCAAATTTCGAAAAACTTTTAGGTGATGGAAGTGAATTTGGAATAAATCTTTCTTATATTGTACAACCTTCACCTGACGGATTGGCACAAGCCTTTATTCTGGCAGAAGATTTTATAGGAGATGATAACGTAGCAATGATATTAGGAGATAATATATATTATGGAAATGGTATAAGAGTACTCTTAAAAGAAGCTACAGATAATGCGCAAATGGGAAAAGCAACTATTTTTGGATATTATGTTCATGATCCTGAACGATTTGGTATTGTAGAATTTGATAAAGAGGGAAAGGTACTATCTGTAGAAGAAAAACCTCAAAATCCTAAATCAAATTATTGTATTACAGGACTATATTTTTATGATAAACGTGTAGTAGAATATGCAAAGCAGGTTAAGCCTTCTAAAAGAGGCGAATTGGAGATAACAGATTTAAATAAAATATATTTAAATAATGAGACACTTAATGTTAAATTATTGGGAAGAGGCTATGCTTGGCTTGATACTGGAACTATGGATAGTTTAGTGGAAGCCGCAGATTTTGTTCAAATGATTGAAAAGAGACAGGGAATTAAAATATCTGCACCTGAAGAGATTGCTTACAATAATGAATGGATTGATAAGGAGACACTTCTTTCTTGTGCACAAAAATATGGAAAATCTCCATATGGATTACATCTTAAAAAAGTAGCAGAAGGAAAAATTCAATATTAACTAAATCTATTTTTAATTAATTTGTAGTATTTCGTTAATATTCTCTGTGGTAATTATTATATTTGAGTGGTAAATATAAAATAATTAATATTATTTTTAATTCTAAATAGAGTAAATATTAACAAAAAAAACTCATTTTTTTAGTATAAAATAGGTATTTCCAATAGTTTCATTCAAAAAAACGTAATAGTTTATAATAAAATTTAATTTCTTAAATAAATATCATAATGTTATAAGAATCATATATTAATAATTATAGACGGGAGGAGTAATTTATGAACGATCATTATACAAAATGTTATATAAAAGGTCAAGGAGAGGTACTAAATAGAGGAATAAAATTTGATGTAGAAGATATTTCAGCTATAGAAGCAGATATAGTAACTGATTATAAATTAAATTCTGAAAAGGTTTATAATTTGGAAATAGGTTTTACTGCAAATTTAGTTGAATGTAAGTTTAAAACAGATGTTAAAATATTAGATGAAAAAGTAAGTGGTGCTAGATATTATTATAATATTCAATTTTTAAATTTAACTGAAAGTAAGAAAGTAGAAATAGATGAGCTTTTAAAAAGAGCATGTATCATAAAAGATAGAGATAATATTAATAAATGTGATTATGGTGATTGCAAAGTTAGTAACAATAAAAAGTGATAGTGTTTAATAACCTATTAGACATAAGGCATAATCAAAAATTTCATAAGACAATTTTTTTCTGAAAATATCGATGCTTTAACAAATTTTCAAAAAAAGTTGACTGGTTTATTATTTGATTCTGCCTTATTTCACAATCAAATAAAAAAGTTCCTTAAATTAGAAACTATCTAAAAGCAATCAATGAAAACCTTATAGTAAATGGGAAACTATTAAAGTGAAAGCTTATGAAGATTTATTATTAATAATAAGGATTAAGATTAAATAATTTAATTTTAATCCTTTATTTTAATATTTCAAATAATTTATTGGATAATTTTCAGTTATCAAAATTCATGTCGATCCATGACACTTTTTATATTTTTTACCACTTCCACATGGACAATCATCATTTCTACCTGCTTTAAATCTATTAATTTGATCTTGTTTTTCAATAAGTTCTAAACTTTTTAATTCTTCTGTTGTTAGAGGTTCTTCAAAGTAGCCTTCTTTTTCCTTTGAACT
>JBDMZA010000203.1:0-7311 GCA_039770155.1 Clostridiales bacterium | reverse complement strand
AATCAAATTGAATCTGAAGATTTTTCTTCGTAATCATCAGCAAAAATATTATATTTTTATTTGCTTAAAGTAGTAATTGTTTCTTACATATTACAACAATTTATATTATTTTTCATTATTAGTATTTTAAAATATATTTTTATTTCCCTATTGACAAATTAATTCAAAATAAAATAAAATTTAAAGATGAAAGAAATAACAAATATACATAAACTTAAAAACAACTTAAAAAGTAACATGAACTATAGTAGATATAAACATTCTGTAAAAACTATGAAAATAGCAGAAAAGCTAGCAAAAAAATATAATCTTGATTCAAAAAAAATCAAATTAGCTGCACTTCTTCATGATTATGGAAAGGATATTGAAGAAAAAAAGTTAATTGAATATATAAAAAATAATAATTTAAGCACTAATAATTCAACACCTTCATCTTTGCATGGACCAGTTGGAGCAATTTTAGTTCAAGAAAATTTTGATATTTATGACTCTGAAATCCTTGATGCCATTAGATTTCATACAACAGGACAAGCAAATATGTCTTCAATACAGAAAATAGTATGTATTTCAGATTTTATTGAAAAAGATAAAAAAGGTTACATACCAAAAATGATAAAATATCTATCTGCTAAAAATATAAATCGGGCATTAGTCCTTATGTTTAATTATAAAATAAATATATTAAGAACAAAAGGTAAGCCTGTAAATATTAAACTTATTGAATCAAGAAATAATTTAGTTAAATACATAAAAAATCAAAATTTAATCTTAAAAGAGATAGAAACATTATATAACACTACAATCAATAATATTAAAAGAGATGAAAAAATGCTTCTTTTTAAATTAAGAGATTTTGAAAAAGAAATTACTGGTATTATTGAAAAAAAGAAAATTTCAGAAGAATTAAAAAAAGTAAAGATATCAAATTTTGTATGGTTTAAACCTTGGACTTGGTCAAAATACGGAACTTACTCAATTAAGAACAAACCTTTAGTAAAGGAAAAAACATATTTTTGTTCTGAATTGACAATTAATAATATTAATAACTACATAAATAAATCTATAACTTATATAGAAAAAGTCTATATAAAATATAGTAAAATGGAATATTTAAAACCTGAATTTGAAAATATATTCATTAGAAAAATTGATTCCCACAAATTTAAAGCACTTATTGAGAAAAATATATATAATATAAATATATCTTCCGATAATAAAAAAAATATTAAAAAAATTCAAAAAAATTACTTTAATGATTTTCCTAAAAAAATATATAGCAAAAATGATAAAGTAAAATTCAAAAAAAAATATTCAAAGCTACTTAATACAATAGATAATACCCTAAGTATTTATTGTAATGAACAATCAAAAACTTTAATAAACTCTTTAAATACTTTAAAGAAAAAACATTTAAACATAATAAAAAAAATTTAAATAAGGAGAACCCAAAAAATAATACCAAATTTTTCTCGATAATTAGAGTTTATTTTTTGGATATCCCTGAGGAGATTAAAATGTATAACCATCGTTGTTCTTGGGTCGACTTAACCAGCGATTTATATATAGATTATCATGATAGAGAATGGGGAAATCCCTCTCATGATGATAGACATCTATTTGAAATGTTAATATTAGAAGGTGCTCAGGCAGGTTTATCATGGATAACAATACTAAAAAAGCGTCTGAATTATAAAAAAGCTTTTGATAACTTTGATTATAATAAAATCTCAAAATATAATAGTAGTAAAGTTAGTGAACTTTTATTAAATGAAGGTATTATCAGGAATAAATTAAAAATAAACTCAGCAATAAAAAATGCAAATGTATTTATTAAAATACAAAATGAATACAAATCTTTTAATAATTATATTTGGCAATTTGTTAACAATCAGCCAATAATTAATTCATTCGAAAAATCATCTTCTGTCCCTGTCAATACATCTATTTCAGATAAAATTTCAAAAGATTTAAAGAAAAGAGGTATGTCCTTTGTAGGATCAACAATTATGTATTCATTTATGCAAGCAGTTGGTATGGTGAATGACCATACTACGGATTGTTTCAGATACAAAGATTTACTTTAGACTCATATTAATAATCACTGTTATTTCTGATCTTATAGCATTATTTTGATGATTTTCATCACTTATATTTCTTGAACTTACTGAAGTCAGCTCAAGATTGTAAACAATTCTAATAGTTCAACAGATTTTAAAAAAAGTTGACTAGGGAATAGCCAAAAAATAAACTCTAATTCTCGAGTATGAATTCGTACAATTTAAGCAAACTTCAGACGAAAAGAATTCGGTATTATTTTTTAGGCTATTCTGATTTATTTTTTTGCTTTCCTTATATTCACTCAAACAGTTTGCATTTACATTATTTGAAATAAGTGTTTATTATTTATTTGGAATTATGTATAATACTATTTATGGATATAATCTTAAAAGTGGCTGGTGAAAAAATGGAGAATACAATTTTTAACAATAGATATAGAATAATTAAATTTATAAATTCTACTACAATTGCCAATGTTTATATAGGAAAAGACAATATTTCAAACAAATATATAACCATAAAAATACTTCAACCAAATATAATAAAAGATAAAAGTGTACTTTCTCACTTTGTTTCAGACCTTAAAATAATAAACAAACTAAATAATAATAATATAGTTGTTGTTTATGATGTAGGATATGAGAAAGGTATTTACTATATAATAATGGAATACATCGATGGAATGTCCCTAAAAGAGAAAATCAATATTGAAAAAAATATACAATATAAAGATGCAACTAATATAATAATTCAAATATGTAATACTCTTGAAAGTTTCCATCAAAATACTATTCTTCACAGAGATCTTAGACCTACTAACATATTATTTACCAAAAATAACATTGTTAAAATTTCAGATTTCGGTATTTCCAAATTTTTTGCACAGGAAACTTTATCGCAATCATGTCAATCAGTAGATTCCATTTATTACTCCTCTCCTGAACAATTGAGCTGGCTTAAAATTGATGAGAGATCAGATATCTATTCAATCGGCTTAATATTTTATGAAATGTTAACTGGTTCTCTTCCATTTACAGATACCAACCCTTCTGAACTATTAGTAAAACAAATTCAAGAAATCCCAATCAATCCTGTAAATAAAAATATTTCAATACCAATTTCTTTAGGAAATATTGTATTAAAAATGCTTGAAAAAAAACCTGAATCAAGATATCAAAGTATAAGTGAGCTATTACAAGTTCTAAATAATTTTTTATCAGATGAGACAAAAAATATAATTACTCTTGATACTATTCCTCAAACTTTAGATAAAACATTACCTACAACTATCAATTTTTCTATGCCAAATAGCCCAAATCAAGTAAGTAAATCAGTTAATGATCAAAATGACAAATTCAGTAACAATAATAATTTTAGTACTGACAGTAACTTTAATAGTGATAATTCTAATAATAAAATAGAAAAATTCAAAAATTTTTATAATACCAATAAAAAAACAGTATTAATATCATCTTGTTTATTTGCTTTAATTTTCTTTATTTTAATAACTTTTTTAATTTATAGAATAGAAGATAATAAAATTTCTACAGATTTTGTAAATGAGCATAATAATAAAGCTGAAAAATATTTAAATGAATATAATTTTAAAAATGCAGAAAAGGAATTAAATCAAAGTTTTAAGAAAGAATCTACACTTAAAAATACATTGCCAATTGGAGAAGCATATAATTTTAAAGGTCTTTTTTATCAAAAACAATTAAATTATGAAGAAGCTGAAAAAAATTATAAAAAAGCTTTAGATATATTAAAAGATGAAAATAATGAAGAAGTTTTAGCACAAAATTACAATAACTTAATTGGACTCTATTCTGATCTCGGTCAATTTAAGAAAGCAAAATCATATATTACTAAAAGTAAAAATATCAGTAAAAGTAACACTTTAAAAGCTGAGTATAATTATAATTTAGGCAACTATTATTTTAAAAAAGGTGAATTAAAACTAGCAGAAAAATTTTTTCTTAAAGCATATGAATACTCTAAAAAAAACAATGTCAATATAATAAATTCCTTAAACATTAGCTTTTCAATCGGAGAATTTTATACTGAAATTTATAAATATGAAGAAGCAGAGAATGTTTACAATTACATCAAAAAATCTATTAGTAAAAGTTTTGATGAAAATAGTTTTTTCGAAGCAAATTTATACGCCAATCTTGGAATACTAAACAATAGCCAAGGAAAATATAATGAAGCTGAAAAATATCTTGATAGTTCAATTGAAATTATAAAAAATGAACAAGGCGAATCAAACTTTTATATAAGTAATCTCTATAATATAATAGCAAAAATATATGAAAATCAAGGACAATTAAAAAATTCAGAAAAGTCTTATAAAAACTCCTTAAAAATAACTAATTCTCTATATGATAATAATCATATATTAATTGCATCTTCTTATGTAGGTTTATCAGATATACTTACTTCTAAAAGTAAATATAAAGATGCAGAAAAATATCTTAAAGATAGTCTAAAGATTGAAAAAAGTATATTTGGAAATGATAGTCTTGAAATCAGTAAATTATATCTAAAATTGGGCAATTTTTATGAACTATTAAATGATTTTAATAATTCTGAAAAATACTTCACAGAATGTCTAAAGATAAGAGAATCTATCTTGACCGAAGAAAGTAATCTTTTAATAGATACTTATTTACATTTAGGAAAATACTACTGTAGCCAAAATAATTTTGACAAAGGTAAAAAGCCTCTTTCAACTGCAGTAAAAATTCAGGAAAAGAATTTAGGTAAAAAATGTATTTTCACTGCATTTTCTTATAGTTATTTAGCAGTATGCTACTATAGTAGATTTCCTGAATATGAAAATGAATATAAAAAGTATATTGATAAATCAATTGTTTTATCAGAAAATTTGCTTGAAGATATTAATCCTGAAAAAATATATAGAAATTATGAAAAAACTTCAATACTTATCGACAATGAAAATTATAATAAAGCTGAAAATATTTTACTTGATATTTTGAAAATTTATGATAAAGAATACAATAAAAATAACCCAAACTATATAAGACTATATATTAACTTATCCCACTTATACGGATTACAAAATGCTTCTGACAAATCCTTAGAATACCTTAATAAAGCACTTAATATAAGTAAAGAAATTTATGGTGAAGAAACTTCATTTACAGCAAATTTATATAATCTTATTGCTATAGAATATTTAAATATAGGTAATAGAAGTAAATCCCAAAAAAATTATGCTAGATCCTTATCATTGTATAAAAAAATATATGATACTAATATTCATTTAAATATAGCAAACTTATATAGTAATTTATCAAAGCTATATTATAATTCTAAAAATTATGTAAAAGCTGAAGAAAACTCAAAAATAGCTCTTGATATAACCAAAAAATTATATGGAGAAAATCATACTAAAACAGCTGATGAGTATCACAATATTGGTTATATCTATGTTTTAAAAAAAGATTATAATATGGCTCAAAATTATCTTGATAAGTCATTAAATATTTATACCAAATTTTATGGAGACTATCACCATTCAATAGGACGTATACATTATGAAATTGCTATAATTTGTTATTATACAAATAAAAAAGAAGAAGGTAAAAAGCATATAGAAAAATCAATATCTATTTATGAAAAAATTCATGGTAAAAATCATAGGTATGTACAGTCTTTAAGAGATGAGTACAATAAATATTTTAAATAGAAAATAAAATCATTAATATTTAGAAAATTAGAATAAAAATAAAATAAATCATAGTTATTACTGGTAATGATTTATTTTTTTGTTATTACTTAAGTTTATAATAACAAATTTATTGATTTATCAACCACTCCTTGCCTTCCTCTAGACTATTGGTTAAAAAATAATTTCTTTTTGTTACTTTTTTTACTATTTCAAAAATAACTTTCTGCATTCCTGAGAGTCCTATTAATACACTTGCTTTAACATATGGAGTATTGTGTTTTGCATAATCTTTAAATGCGTTAGAAATTTCCTTATCAAATCCCGTTGATGTTAAATTTGTAATAATTAAACATGATTTTGGACTATATTGACTTACTATTTTTTTTGCTTCATCAATAATTTCTAATATTTCTAATTTATTTCTAACAACAGATTTTTTTGCAAAATTAATATAAACAATTTCTTTACTCTTATAATGAATTATCATAATATTCTTATTCTCAGTTTTTGTCACCATTAATACACCTTCTTTTATATTTAATATTATACTAAATCTTAAAAAATATCGGTTAAATCACAATAAGACTTTAGCTAAATTAAATAAATTTAGAAAAGCTAAAAGCACTATACTTTGATAATCCCTACAAATTAGTTTTATACAAAATATTATACATATATTAATTATCTGTTTTATAGAATTGTTGACAATAAAACAATGCTAATTATTATTGTTAATAAAGTAATAACAAATAAACTAATAATTAGTGATAAATTAATTAAAATATCAAATTCTTTATTTGAATTAAATTTTCTACTAGACAAATAAAATGTTAGAAAAATAGTAATAATGTCAATTAATACTAAACCTATTTTAAAATTTGTTCCTTCAATTAAATTAGTTTTCATGTTAATAAAAGTAAAAGCAATTAAAACAATTGAAAATAACATTAAACCAATTGTAAAAAGACTATATTTTGTTTGTTTATTTATAAAGCCAATAAATCTTTTTATAATCTCATTTTCACTTAATTTAATTTTTTCTTTTTCAGATTCAGCATCAATTTTTTTATCTTTAATCTCAGTTTCATCAGTTTTTATAATTTCTATAGTCTTATTTTCATTTAAGTTTTCCTTATCTCCTTCTAATGATTTTTTCTCATTTGTTTTCTTATCTTTTCTAAGATCAATAATTGCTTCATTCTCACTTTTAGCATCATTTTTGCTTAATATATTTTCATCAGTTTTTTCGGATTCATCATCAACTCTAATAAACTCTATCTCTTTTAATTCAATATCATCATCATCATCATTAAAAACTTTTACATCTGTCTCAGAATAATCAGATATATTTAAATCTTTAACTTCTTCTTTGATATCCTTTTTAAATTTATCAATAACAGTTTCAAATTTAATATTTTTTTCCAAGTTCATGCTTTCAATTGTTTTTAAATCTAAATCATTCTTATGTAACTCATTTGTTTCTTTATCTATTTCTTTATCTATTTCTTTATCTATTTCTTTATCTATTTCTTTATCTGATTCTCTGTCTATTTCTT
>JBDMZA010000202.1:0-9016 GCA_039770155.1 Clostridiales bacterium | reverse complement strand
CGAGTATGAATTCGCATGATTTAAGCGAATTTCAGACGAAAAGAATCTGGTATTATTTTTTAGGCTCTCCTAAATGTAAAAAGTGAAATATATATACTTGTTCAAATTTATATATTAAAGTATACTATTAGTGTTAGTTAGAAAAAACAAACTCTAATTCTCAAGTATGAATTCGCACAATTTAGATATAATCAAAAATTTCATAAGACAATTTTTTTCTGAAAATATCGATAGTTTAACGAATTTTCAAAAAAAGTTGACTAGTTTATTTTTTGATTCTGTCTTAAGCGAACTTCAAACTATAAGAATTTAGAGAATATATACAAAAGATAAGGAGTCGATTTATTATGTCTGAAAAATATAAAATACTTGAATCAGTAGATGAGCAATATGTTTTAAGTATAAGAACAAGAACATCAATTAGTAATTTACCAAAAGAACTTGGTAAAGCATTTAATACCATCAGTGAATATCTAATTAAATTAGGTGAAAAACCATCTGATGCACCATTTACAGGATATTACAACATGGACATGGAGGATTTAGATGTTGAGATAGGATTTCCTGTATCTAAAGAACTCCCTGGTCAAAATATAATAAAATCTAATACAATTCCAAAAGGAAAACAAGCAGTAGGTATTCACAAAGGTTCATATAGCACTCTAAAAGACGCATACAAAGATATGAGTGATTTTATAATTGAAAAAGGATACAATTATACTGATGTAAAAATTGCATATGAATTTTATCTTAATTCTCCAATGGAAGTCAAAGAAGAAGAATTGCTAACAAAAATTGTATTTTTATTAAAATAATAGTTTTAATAAAATAATTTTATAATAAAAAACATGTCAAAACTTATGGCATGTTTTTTGTTTGCGAATTTTTTTTAGAGGATGTAGCTTCATTTTTTTACTATACCTAATTAAATTATGGAGAACCTAAAAAATAATACCAAATTCTTTTTCGTCTGAAGTTCCCTTAAATCATGCGAATTCATACTCGAGAATTAGAGTTTATTTTTTGGATATCCCTATATTAAGTTTTAAACTTTACTACATGGCAAAACTTGCAAATTTGAACAATTAATAATATTATATATAATAGTTTTAAGATATATTAATATTTTTTAATATATCTTAAAATTATTAATCATAGCATTTATATAAAGTGAGGCATGATATGAATCATATAAATAAAATTAAGGATAAAATAAAATATAATATAAAAGATTTATCAGTAAATACTGATAAACAAAAAATTTTAGCAAACTATATTTTACTCCCCTTTGTATTAAATATTTTAATTGAGATACTAAGTAGAAAATCCTTTATCAAAGGTTTTATATATTTATTCACTTCTCCCGTTCCATTTATTTGCAATACTTTGATTATATTAATAACATTAATGATATCTTTGTTCTTTAAAAAAAGAAAATTTTTATTGACACTAATATCTTTTATTTGGTTAATACTAGGCTTTACTAACTTTATTTTATTAAGTAATAGAGTAACACCTTTTAATGCAACTGATATACTACTTATAAAAACAGCATTAGCAGTCGCTCCAAAATATTATAATTTTTTTACTCTAAGTTTAATTATTATAGGAATATTATTAATTTTAAGTTTTATTATTTATTTATGGTTCAAAGCTCCTAGATTAAAAGATAATATAAATTACAGTAGAAGTGTCTCAAGTACAATAGTAATTATTTTATTAACCATTTCAAGTTTAAGTATAGCTATAGATACTAAATTTATTTCAACTAAATTTGATAATATTGCAAATGCTTATTTAGATTATGGATTTCCATACTGCTTTTTTAATAGCGTTTTCAATACTGGTGTCAGTAAACCCGCTAACTATTCACATGAAAAAATTAAAACAATAATTGATGAAACTGAAAAATCAAAAGAAATTAAATCTAATAAAAAAATCAACAGTACTCCTAATGTTATTTTTTTACAACTGGAATCATTTTTTGATATAAATAGATATAATAATGTAAAGCTTTCAAAGAATCCCATTCCTAATTTTACAAATCTCATTAAAAAATATCCTTCAGGATTTTTCAATGTTCCTGTAGTTGGTGCTGGAACTGCAAATACTGAATTTGAAGTATTAACAGGAATGAATATAGATGATTTTGGTCCAGGTGAATATCCATATAAAACTATTCTACAATCAATTACATGTGAAAGTATAAGTACAAATTTTAAAGCAAATGGATATTCAACTCATGCTATACACAACAATAATGGAACTTTCTATCAGAGAAATATTGTTTTTTCACAACTTGGATTTGATAGATTTATACCAATTGAATATATGAATGTTACTGAATATACAGAAAAAAATTGGGCTAGAGATAAAATTTTGACAAATGAAATTATGAAATGTTTAAAAACAACAAAATCAAAAGATTTTATTTATACTATTTCTGTAGAAGGTCATGGAAGTTATCCAGCAAACAAAGTCTTAGAAGATCCTCCAATAAAAGTAACTGATGTTGAAAACGATGCTAAAATATACGCTATGGAGTATTATGTCAACTTATTATATAGTATGGATCAATTTGTTGGAGATTTGGTTAACAAATTATCTGAATATGATGAAGAAATAATTCTTGTACTATTTGGTGATCATTTGCCTAGTTTAGGTATTGCTGATAGCAAATTAGATTCTGGAACTATATACCAAACTGAATACATTATATGGAATAATATGAATCTAACTATAGCTAATGAAAATATTGAAGCTTACCAAATCTCTTCTAAAATATTTGAATTACTAGGTATAGATACAGGAGTAATAAATAAATATCATCAAACACATAAATATAATGAAGAATATTTAAATGGGCTGCAAAATATTGAATATGATATATTATACGGAGATTTAAGTGTGTATGATGGTGTTAATCCATATAATCCTTCTACTTTAAATATGGGTATAGATAAAATAAAAATCACCGAACTTTTTACAGATAGCGAAAATGAAAATTCACTAATTTTAAAGGGTACAAATTTTACTAAAAGTAGTGTTGTGTATGTAAACGATAAAGAATATGATACTGAATATATAGATACTAGTACACTTAGAGTTAAATATTCAGATTTAACTTACCAAGATAAATTTAAAGTATCGCAACAAGGTATTGATAAAGTTGTATTATCTTCTACAGGTGAATTTATCTATGATAAATAATTTATAAGGGATATACAAAAAAACCTAATTCTTAAGTATGAATTCGCATAATATAAGCAAGCTCAGACAAAAGAATTAGGTGTAATTTTTACTTTAGGTATAAGGCATAATCAATTTTCTATTGTTACTCCATTTAGTATAAAACTATTTGGCGCTTCATTACTTCCACTATAGCTTGCATTAAATCCAAAGTTAACTGAACCTCCATTTGCAGGAATTTCTGATGTATATGAAACATTTTCTACCACTACATTAGTTCCTGTTTGAGTAAATTTCCCATTCCATAAATTTATAATACTTTGACTTCCTGAAAATTCCCATTCAACAGTCCATCCATTTATATTCTCATTACTATTATTAACAATTGTTACATCACAACTTATTCCAGTATCCCACTCATTGGAAATCGAATACACAACTTCATATTCACTAGAATTTATAGTTGGAGTTGGTGTTAAATCTGGATCTTCTGTAGATGTTGTAGTTGGAGTTGGTGTTGGTGTTAAATCTGGTAATTCTCCATCTTCTGTAGGTTCTTTACCCCACAATAATTCACCATTATCATATACTGGTATATATTCTGTCATTCCTTCAAATGATATAGCATCATAATCTGGTGGTCCATCTAAATTTTGATACGACCAGTCATTTTCATTTGAACCCACACCATTCGGATATTTTATACTAACATTAGCATCTTTTTCGCACATTTCCCATTCAGCTGGCAACAATTGAGTTCCTGTAAAATCAACAACAAAATAATAAATATCTCCTGAATATTGTTGTAATTCTGATAAAGTAGCACCTTGATTATCACCTAAAGTTATTTTAACATCATCAACACCATACCCTGCCTCAAAAACTTCTGATAAATTCATAAAGTATTTTGTTGACATACTATCTTTCATAGTAGGTGGCCAGGCTGATCTATTATTTATTTGAAGCATTAAGTTCAATGTACCATATCCTTCATAAACTATCCAACCCCTTGTAAAATACTCATTTAAATTATCCTTAGGATCTCTAAAATCTTCAGGTTGTGGCCAATTTTCAAGAGGATTTCCACCATATGCTGCATACATTCTTGCAACCGATCCAACAAAACCTGCATTATAGTCACATGCAACTTCATTTAATGTATAATCTGTGATATCATCTGCCCATCCGTCACTTGAATCAGGTCCACCAACTAAAGCTCCATATAAAATATGTCTATGGAATGAAGGAACTGTCAATTGGCTTGTCCACGAACCGTGTGCTGTCCTATGATGTGGATGTTCAGGTGCATTTTCACCAAATCCAACTAAATAGCTTCCATCTCTTGGATTATCTCCTAATGCATAGTTAATTTGACTTTCGGCAAAATTACGATAGGTTTCCTTTTTAGAGGAAGTTCCAACTGATTCGTCATCAGACCAAACAAATGCTAAAAATGCCGCTGTTGAAGCATATCTTAATGATCCCCATTGAGATAGCCAAGCTAATCCACCTGGTGTATAAGGTATTCCTCCATCAGGTACCCAATAATCTAAATTTTTTTCAACCATAGCCGCATAATTTTCATCACCAGTAATTTGAGCTAATTTCAATGCTGATCCATAGCTTACATCATCCCAACAGTGGGTATGTCCACCACCTAAACTGGCAGTTGGAATATATGAAGTTGCTTTATCCAGATAATCCTGTTCACCTGTTTTAATATATAACCAAACAGCACCCCATGTTAAATCATCAAGATAACTTCCTGATTTATAATAATTATCTAATGGATTATAACCACGGTAAGTATCTGCAAAATTGAAGAGGTCTCTAGCATGTGTTAAACAAGTATCTGCATAATCTGGATCTGTTTCTTCAAATATTAATGAAGTAATAGCAAAAGCTGCTGCTGTTTGTCCTGCCACATCTGAACCTGGAGTTGAAGGATCAACTTTAAATGATTTTCTTTCTGTCAGATAATCCAATAATTCATGTGGTGCCCATACTGAATGATCTGATTCTCCATACCCACAATCATAATAAAATTCATCTGGACTTGGATGAGCTTTTATAAAATAGTCTGTTGCCCATTTTATCTCATCTAGTATGTCGTCTAGTTGTCCCGAATCCTCAAATGCACTTCGATATTCATATACTGCCCAGCCTAGTTGAGCTGCCGCATATGCCATTGGATGTCCAAATTTCACACCATCTCCAGCATCTGCCCAACCGCCTGTCAAATCAAGTCCTACATCTTGACCATCTGTCATAGCCGAATCTGTTCTATAAGGCAATAAATAGTCCTCTGGTAAATCTCCTAATCTGTTTGCTTTATAAAACAATAATGATTTTTGAAGTGCTTCTCCATAATTATAATAAGAATCTCCTGTACGAGGAGGTGAAGCAGCATTAATTTTGGGTACCATAATAAATGATGCTGCTACCATAATTACAATTATAATTACCATAAAAGCACGCCATACTTTTCTTTTTTTCCCTTCTTTACCCCTTTGATTTTTCATTTTAATATTCTCCCTTCAAACATTTATGATATAAAAAAATAAATTATATCCAAAAATTAAAAGAAATAAAATTTATACTACTACTAAAATACACCAATAATATCTTGTACTTAGGAAATCCTAAAAAATAATGTCATATTTTTTATTTAGAAATTATAACAAGTTTGAATTTTAATAAATTCTTTTTTCACATTATATTACTACAACTTTACATTTATGTTTCTTTTTGTTTGCTTTTACTAATTATTATAACATAACTAATTACATATAAAAATGTATTAACTAGTCAACATTTTTTAAAAATCCATTGAACCATAGGAATTTTATGAAAAAAGTTTTATTATGAAATTTTGATTATTTTTTAGAATATCCCTATTCTTTTCGTCTGAAATTCGCTTAAATCTCATGAATTCATACTCGAGAATTAGAGTTTATTTTTTGGCTATCTATTAGTAAACAAAGTATCATTTGTAAATATTTTATAAAAACATTATAATATTTTATGTATTGTTCTATTTAGATATATCTAAGGAAAAGCTAAAAAATAAACTAGTCAACTTTTTTTGAAAATTCGTTAAACCATCGATATTTTCAGAAAAAAATTGTCTTATGAAATTTTTGATTTTGGCTAAATAGCTTTTTTTAAATAATAGTATGGAGGTTTTTGTTAGTTGAAAAAAATTATTATTTGCGAGGATAGTAAATTACACAGAAAAAAAATCAAAGATTTTATAAAAGATATAATAGCTAAAAATAATTATGCATACACGCTTGCACTTGTCACAGGAAATCCTAATGAAGTAATAAATTTTTCTAAAGAAAATCAAAATGATAAAAATATTTATTTTTTAGACATAGATTTAAAATCTGAAATAAATGGAATTAAATTAGCAGAATTAGTACGTATAAATGATTTATACAGTCATATAGTATTCATTACAAATCACATTGAGATGAGTTTTTTATCATTTAAGTACAAAATTCAAGCAACTGATTTTATATCAAAAGATAATTTTACATCAATAAAAAATAATATTTATGAATGTTTAGAATATATACATAATACATTTATTTCTCTTGAAAAGAATAAAACAAATCAATTAATCATTAAATGTAATAATAGAATCATTAATATAGAACAGGAAAATATTTTATTTATTGAATCTTCCACTAAAAATCCACACAAACTTATAATACATGAAAAAAACAGACAATTAGAATTTTCAGGAAGCCTAAAAGAAATTTTTATACAATTAAATAATGATTTTTATAGATGTCACAGAGCTTTTATTGTAAACACAAAAAAAATTAAAGAAATAGACAAAAAAAATAGATTAATTCATCTAATAAACGGTGAAACCTGTATTTCATCTTTTAGACTTATAAAAGGACTTTTAAAGGAATTACCTTATAAGAAATTAAATTAGGGATATCCAAAAAATAAATCTACATTTTAAAATTTTAGTGATTCTAAAATTTTAAAATGTGATATCATTTTTTAGAGTTTCCTGTATAATTTTGTTTTGAATAAATATATTTAGCTTATTTAAATATTTACCGATAGTATATTAAAAAGAGTATAAATATTTCATTTCTCATAAATTATTTCATAAAAATACTATATAAAATATAACTTATAATTTACCATCTCTTAACTGAGTATTTTCAGATATAAAACTTCATTTTAAATATTTAGTTATTTAAATCTTAGGAGAGCCCAAAAAATAATACCGAATTCTTTTCGTCTGAAATTCGCTTAAATTGTGCGAATTCATACTCGAAAATTAGAGTTTATTTTTTGGCTATCCCTTAATTAGGAGAATTAAAATGATACTAAAGATATCCTCAAAAACACAGATTTTTACTTTATTACTACTTATTCTATTATTTATTTTATGTAGTTGTTCATCAACTGACAATTTTAAAAATCTAAAAGCAATTAAAGGAAACTTAAATCTTGATAATTTAGATTTTAAAAATAATAAAGAAGTTGAATTGGTAGGTGAATGGGAATTTTATGATAAAGAACTATTAACTCCAAAAGATTTTAAAGAAATGAACAATTTTAAATATAATAATGTAGTAGAAAAAAATGGCTACTTTCATTTAAATGGTTATGGAACATATAGACTAAAAGTTAATTTAAAATCATTTGAAGAGATTTATTGTCTTGAATATAAATATTCTACTTTTGAAGATTTTGTAATTTGGATTGATGATAAAATAATTCGTTCTAGAAATAAACCTAAAGAACTAGAGTTCGAAAACACATTAAAAAGGGATGTATTACTTCTTGATGATGTATTTTTTTCTACTAAAAAAGATTCATTTTACATAACTATTCAAGTAGCATCTAAAAAAATGCAAAATATAGATAAAATTATTTTAACAACTCAAGAAAACATTCTGAAAAAAAGAGAATCAAAAGTAATAAAAGACTATTTGATTTATGGATTTTTAATTTACGCTGGAATTTATAATATAATTTTGCATCTGTTTAGAAGAAAAGACAAGCATAAATTATATCTTGGTTTAGCTTGTATTATCGCTTTAGCAGTTATTATGTTCGGAAATGGAAGATCTGCACTAACTTATTCTAGTATAGAAAATAATTTTACGTATTATTTAGTAAACAACATATCCCCCTATTTTTTTATTGTACTTCATGATTTTACTGCAATTTCATCAATAACTATGTTAAGTTTTTCTCTTAATTATTTCTACAGTGATAACTTGTATAAAGTAACAAAATACATTAGTATAATTACAATAATTTTTTGGTTATTATTTGCTATTACTTCTTATATAGATTTTAATAAAATAGGATATTATTTTTATTTATTAAACTTATTTGGTTTAGTTTCAATTATTATATTTATTTTGACAATCTCGGCTATAGCTCTCAAGTTTAAAAATTTTAAATATATAATTTTATTTATAGGAACAGTATCATTTGTAATAACAGCTATAAATGATGTATTACTTTATTCTGGTTTTAAAACAATAACTTTAGTTAGTTATGGTATTTCAATTTTATTTATTTGTGAATCATTCGTAATATCTCATAGTTTTACTCAAGCATTCTTCTATACAGAAAAGTTTTCAAAAGAACTGGAAAAAACATTTTCAAAATTAAAAACATTGTTAGATAATTCAAAGCAAGGATTTATGACCTTTGATAAATCTTTTCTAATTGATGATGAATTTAGTAAAGAATGTATTAATATATTTAATGAAAACATAAAAGGTAAAAGTATAATAGAATTAGTTTACTTTAATGATTCTATTTTTATAGAGAATGTTTT
>JBDMZA010000201.1:0-4410 GCA_039770155.1 Clostridiales bacterium | reverse complement strand
TTATAATTCTAACCTAAGAAAAATAATCATGAAATCAAAAATAAAAAGTTTTGATATGCATAAAATAATTGATATAATGAAAAAATAGAAATAAAATAAATGAGGCTAATTAGTTATAATCCTAATTAACCTCATTTATTTTATTTTTTGAATATCTCTAAACAATATTTATATCACCATTTAAATAAATATCCTGTACAGAATTTATAATTTCTACACCCTCATTCAAAGGTTTTTGAAAAGCTTTTCTTCCTAATATTAAACCACTTCCACCTGCTCTTTTATTAATAACAGCAGTTTTAACTGCTTCTTTTAAGTCATTGTCTGAAGAAGCTCCTCCTGAATTAATCAAAGGTATTTTACCACTATAATTATTTACTACCTGATATCTTGTCAAATCTATAGGATTATTTGAAGTTAATTCACTATATATTCTCTTATCAAATTTACCATATGAGCTATCTCCCATATTTAAAGCTTCATACCCGCCATTATTAGTAGGCAATTTTTGTTTTATAATATCAGCAGCTATTGTAACACCCAAATGATTTGCTTGACCTGTTAAATCTGAAGAAGAATGATAATCTTTATCTTTTTTAAACTTTGGATTTCTTAAATAACACCATAAAATTGTAAACAATCCCTTTTCATGAGCATAATCAAAAGCTTTACTTATTTCAACAATTTCTCTACCTGAGTCCTCAGAGCCAAAATAAACAGTTGCACCTACTCCAACCGCTCCCATATTATATGCTTGATCAACAGAAGCAAAAAGTATTTGTTCTGACTTATTAGGATAAGTTAATAATTCATTATGATTTATTTTCAAAACAAAAGGAATTTTATGTGCATACTTCCTAGAGACAATTGATAAAACACCCAATGTTGAAGCTACTCCATTACATTGAGCTTCTAATGCCAATTTGACTATATTTTCAGGATCAAAATAATCTGGATTTCTTGCAAAAGATGCTCCACCTGCATGTTCAACACCTTGATCTACAGGTAATATTGATAAATATCCTGTATTCGCAAGTCTTCCAGAATTATATAATTTTGTCAAATTGCCCAAAACTCTATTATTTCTATCAGAATTTATAAATACTCTATCTACAAAATCATTTCCTGGTTTTGTTAATCTTTCTTTGCTAATTTTGGGTTTACTAAATTCCAATAAATCCTTTGCATCATTACCTAAAAGATCTTGAACATTTGAAATTTTTGTATAATCTAAAACAGCCATAATAACACTACCTTTCTTTAGAATATAAAATTATTATACTGTGATTAAGGATATCAAAAAATAAACCTTAATTCTTTAGGAGAACCTAAAAAATAATACTAAATTCTTTTCGTCTGAAGTTCGCTTAAATCACGCGAATTCATACTCGAGAATTAGAGTTTATTTTTTGGTTATCCCTTAGTATAAAAATAGTTCAATATTATTTTTTAGTTTTTCTTATTTATATTATACACATATTTAATAATTTCAAACATTCTTATAATTAGACATAAGGCAGAATCAAAAAATAAACCCTCCTTTTCGAGAATGAATTCGTATCTTTCAAACGAACTTCAGTCAAAAAAAATTGGGTATTATTTTTTAGGCTATCTTAAGTTATATTAGTCCATATCAAATTCTGAATCTTCATTAGTTCCATTTAATGTAACTGAGAAAATTTCCATAAGTTTTAAAGTTTGCTTTGAAAGCATCATTGTATTTCCTAGTATTGAATAAAATAAAATACTTAATCTCGTTTTTGATTCTTCTGTTTTTATTCTTTCTACTTGTAAATCATTTTGTTTTTTAATAATCATTTTCAAGTTTTTATGTTTTGACTTTATTTCACTATGTAGATTCATATCTTTATCAACAAAAGCATTTTCCACATCTGTTAATATCTCTATTAAAAGATTATGAATAATTTTCAGTTCAACTATTTGAGAGTCTAATAATCCCTTATGTTGATTGCTTATATGATCATATGATCTTATTACAATATCGTGATGACCATCAACCAATTTCTGTAATCTTCTAATAGATTGTGTATACTCAATAGACATTTCTATATGTTCTTTATTCATAAGCCGTAATGTTTTAAAAATATTTGCAGTAATTACATTTGACCATTTCTGAATAACTTTAGATTTTTTCTTTTCATCTCTTAATACATAACTATTTTGCTTATATAAGGCTTCCAGTGATTTGTCTAAAGAATCTTTAATTTCTTTTATTAATAATCCTATTTGTTTAAAAGTTATTGAAACCGAGCCGTCAACATCACTAATTTTCTTTAGTATAAACACCTCATCCATATCTGTTTTATGAGAACGTTCTTTATGTTTAAGTTTATTTCTAAAAATAATCAAAAGTACAATAATTAATAATATTACAACACCATAAGCTTTTAAATAGAAAATAGTCAAAGCCATTAATCCTGCAACTGAAAAAGCTATAAAAGCTGTCATAAACCATCCACCAACTACTGCAAACACTCCAGTCACCCTATAAACTGCACTCTCTCTTCCCCATGCCCTATCTGCAAATGAAGATCCCATAGAAACCATAAAGGTAACATATGTTGTAGATAATGGCAACTTATAAGATGTTGCAAAAGATATAACTGCACTGGCAACCATTAAATTTACAGATGCCCTAAGTAAATCAAAAGAAGCTCTTCTTTTTGAATCAATTTCTGATGTATACTTTGTAGTATCAAATCTATCTGATAACCAGTTAGTAATAGATTTTGGTACAATAACTTTAAAAAATCCAAAAACTCCAACAAACATTCGAACAATTACTCTTGATAAAAAAATCGACTCATATTTTTCTTCCCCTTCGCTTTCTCCTTGATTTCCCAAACTAAGTTCTGTCTGTGAAACAGTTTTAGATTTTTTTGAAAACCATAATGTTATTACCATAACAAGTCCTGCAATTAGAAGCATATAATTTTCGGTTTTAACCTTTTCTCCCAAAATCCCCATTGTTTCCGTCAAATAAGATGTTGATTCACGAGCTGCATTATATGCATGAAACCCTGCCATAGGAACACCTATAAAATTAACCAAATCATTTGCAGCAAATGCCATTGCTAAAGCAAATGTACCAATTAATACTATTGGTTTTAGAACATTAATTTTAAATATCAAGAGAATTTGTAATAATACAAATGATACTACAAAAATCATTCCCAACATCGTAAGAGCATTTGATTTAATCCAACTTGCCTGTTCTTCTGATATAAAAGACGCTCCTTTAGCACCTTTTACAAGAATAAAGTATGTAATAGAGGCAAGTGCTATTCCTCCCCACACACCACCATATCTTCTTAATCGACTTTTATAGTCAAATGTAAAAATTAGTCTGCTTAAGAATTGAACTATTGTACCAGAAATAAAAGCTACTATAACTGATAAAAGTATGCCAAAAATTATAAGCATCGCACTACTTGTATTTATATATTCAGCTAAACTTGAGATATTTTTTGATTCTTTAACTATTTTTAAAATTGAAACAATAACCGCTCCACCTAAAAGTTCAAAAACTATTGAAACAGTCGTAGATGTGGGTAATCCATAAGTATTAAATAAATCTAATAATATAATATCTGTTAACATAACCGATAAAAAAATCATCATCATCTCAGGCATTGTAAAAAATTCAGGATGAAAAATCCCTTTTCTTGCAACTTCCATCATACCACCTGAAAAAGCAACCCCCATAATTATACCTGTACTGGCAATTATCATAATAACAAATCTTGGAGCAACTTTTGAACCTAAAGAGGAATTCAAAAAATTCACAGCATCATTACTTACTCCAACAATTAAATCAAAAAGTGCAAAGAACATTAAAATAATAACAGCGACTAAAAATAACTCAATACCCATTATTTATCCTTTCTTTAAGATAATATAAAAAACAATATAGATTTTTAATCATCTCTTAATTAATTTTTGTATAAGGAAAACCTAAAAAATAATACCGAATTCTTTTCAACTAAAATTCGCTTAAATCATGCGAGTTTATACTCGAGAATTAGAGTTTATTTTTCGGATATCCCTAATCAACTTATAAAATACGACACACATTTTAATAGACTAAATAATTAATGTTAAATATTTTTGTCGTATTTTATAGTTAAAACCAATTATCATTATAATATTAAATTAAATTTATGTATAGTATTATTCTAAGTAATGTCAATAAAGCGAGCTTTTTTATTTACCTTTTATCACGCTGTATATCTATATTACTCTCACAACTATTTATTGTTATAAGGGCTTTATTAAATTCAAATTTAGATAAATCAGACTTTAAATTATTATATAAATTTTCACTATAGTATTTTAGAATAGTATCTTTATACCTTATTAAATAATCATAGGCTTGTATATCATTATATT
>JBDMZA010000200.1:0-7890 GCA_039770155.1 Clostridiales bacterium | reverse complement strand
TGGTAAATCATACATATGTTTTAAATTTTTATAGTAAATTAATTTAGTTAAAAGAAAGATAGAAAAATAAGATTAATCTTTGCTCTTTGAAATTTAAATAATTTTAATTTAAACCTTACATAAATTTGTAAAGTGAAATAATTAAGTATAAAATAGGTGAAAAAGATAATATTTGAATTTGTGATTATTGACAATTATCCATTCCAAAATTATAATATAACATAAATGATATAATGTAAAAACTAAGAAAAGAAGAAGTAAAATTAACTGATTTTTCTAAGAGAAATTCCGTTTGGTGCAAGGAATAAAATAGGTTAATTTGAATACATCTTGGAGTTGCATTTTCGAAAGATAACAACTATTAGAATCTGCCGTTAGCATACGTTATAATGCAAAGTAATTGTTTAATTACTTATAGAGGTTATTATTGTGAAATAATAGCAAATTTAGGTGGTAACACGAAGTTTTATTCTCGTCCTATTTTATAATTAGGAGGGAATTTTTTATTTTACGAATTTATTTAAAGGTGGTTTAATTATGGCTATTAGAAATACTTTTGGGCTTTTAGAAGAAAGAGGATATATTTACCAATTAACACATGAGAAAGAAATACAAGAAGCTATTAATGGAGAACAAATTACATTTTACTTGGGAATTGATCCTACAGCTGATAGTCTCCATATAGGACATTTCTTTGCACTAATGATGTTTAGATATTTACAAGATGCAGGACATAAAGGTATATTAGTTATAGGTGGAGCAACGGCATTAATTGGTGATCCAAGCGGAAAAAGTGACATGAGGCAATTACTAACTAAAGAGGAAGTTCAGCATAATTTAGAAGAAGTAAAAACTTTGGCGAAAAGATTTGTAAAAACTGAAGGAGATAATCCTGCAATTATATTAAATAATGCAGATTGGATTAATCCTCATAGCTATGTTGATTTTATGAGAGATATAGGAATACATTTTAATGTTAACACAATGTTAGCTACGGAAACTTATGCAAATAGAATTAAAGAAGGCGGTTTAACGTTTTTGGAAATGGGCTATATGCTTATGCAATCATATGATTTTGTTTATTTGAATAGGAAGTATGGATGTAAACTACAAATTGGTGGTAGTGACCAATGGGGTAATATAGTTGCAGGAATGGATCTGGGAAGAAAAAAAAGTTTGGAAGAAGAAAAAGAAAAGGATGTTTTGTATGGCGTTACTTGCCCATTATTGATGACTAAAGAAGGAAAAAAAATGGGCAAAACAGAAAGTGGTACTTTATGGGTTGCTAGAGAAAAAACTACTGTCTTTGATTTCTACCAATACTTTTATAATGTAAATGATAAAGATACTGAAATGCTATTAAGATTATTTACTCATGTACCAACACAAGAGATAATAGATTTATGTAAAAGTGATATTTTAAAAGCTAAGAAGAAAATGGCATTTGAAATTACAAAATTAGTACATGGTGATGTAGAAGCAAATAAGGTTTTAGAAGCAGTAAATTCACTATTTGGAGAAAGTTTAAATATGGATAATGTGCCAAAACATGTTATTAAAAAAGAACTTCTGCAAGAAGGAATTAATATACTTGAACTTCTTACAATAACAAAATTTATTTCTTCGAAATCTGAATCAAGGCGTATGGTACAGCAGGGAGGAATTTCAGTTAATAACGAAAAAATTAAAGAGATAAACCATGTTGTTAATTTAAATGATATCAAAGATTCATGTATATTGTTGAAGCGTGGGAAAAAGAACTTTTTGAAAGTAACATTAGCTAAATAGTTTAAAATAAGATTTAAAAATGCAAGAAGCCATTATTAATATACTTAATAATGGATTTTTGCATTTTTTGTATACAAAGGTGGGAAAAGATTAAAATGAGAAATGTGGCATTTGTGCTTCCTAATAGTTTAGGTGCTTATGGTTCTGCTAATTTGGTTGTCGAACACTTAGGAATTGCTTTATTATCTTCGGTATTAACCCAAAATAACATTTTAAATAAAATTATAGATGCTCGTATGTATAACTTGTCACCTGAACAAGCTTCTGAAAATATAGATATATACGACATGATTGGATTGACTATACCTTTGGGGGAATCAGAAGCTGTACCTTGGACCATTGAATTTGTTGAGCGGTGTAAAAAAATAAATCCGAAAGTACACCTTATAGCAGGAGGGTATCTTCCTACTATTTTACCAGAAATAGTTTTTGAATATATACCAGATATAGAATTAATTGTTTTAGGAGAGGGAGAAGAAACAATTATAGAGATTATTACAGCTTACAAGAATGGAACAAGTATTGAATCTATTCCTGGTATTGTTTATAGAAAAAAAAATAGTATTATCAAAAATCAACCAAGAAGTTTAATAATGAATTTAAATAGCAATCCTTTGCCTTATCGATATGCTAAAGATTTTGCGAATGAGGAATTTGAAGCTCACATAGAAGGAGCACGTGGTTGTATGAACAATTGTATATTTTGTGTTATAAAACCATTTTTTTGTAACAATAAAACTCAATGGAGAGCTAGAAGTGCAGAATCATTAATTAGGGAAGTAAAATATATAGAAAAGGCATATCCTGCATCCAAACGAATTCGGTTTGTTGATCCAGATTTTATTGGTGATCCAGATCAGAAAAAGGAAAGAATCCTGGAATTTTGCAAACTACTTAAATCAAATCGATTGCTAAAATATAGTTTTTTCTTTGAGTCCAGAGTGCATAATATTACCAATAAAACTATTGATATGTTAAGACTTATGAAAGAAACAGGATTTGTTGAGGTTTATTTAGGATTGGAAAGTGGAAGTGACTCTATATTAAAAATAATGAATAAGCAAGCGACAGTGCAAGATTCAATAAACGCAATAAATATTCTTAAAGAAGTTGGAATAGATATCGCATATGGTTTTATGATGTTCACACCTTGGACAAACATGGATGACGTAAAAAAGAATATTGAATTTCTAGCTAAAATTGGAGATGTACAATTCGATAGATTATTTCATAAATTGTATTTGATACCTAAAACTCCGAGTACAAAAATGGCAGAAAGAAAAAAACTTCTTCGTGGTATGAATGCAGATGGATATTATGATTATGACTTTGAACATAATGATGTTGCCGTACTTGCTAGTGTTAGAGATTATCTACGAAAACATCATTTAGATTTTTTAGTAGAAATTTGGTATGCATATAAAGATGCAAAAACTTGGGGACAAGCTTTTCCAAATAAAGCAAGAAATTTATTAGAAGGCCTATCCTTATTAAGTTTAGATATATTCGCTGATTTATGCAAAGTGATAGATTATATTGATATGAATATAGAAAACAAGAACAGTTATATTGATTCAATAATAAAACAAAGATACCCTGAAATCAAGTTACTGCATCAAAAAACTAACTACAATTATCGATTTCCTAGACCAAAATCTAATTAAAAAAATGCCTATTAAGAAGGAGTCTAATATGAAATACTATGTAAATATGAAAAATTTTTATAATGAAAATAGCAAAGATATATTTGTTATTTGGGGAGAGGGAGATACAAGAGATTATTGTCAATATTTATTATGGAAAAATAATATTGAGATATCCTTTCTTATTGATTCGGATAATAATATTGAATTTATACAAAATAAAGGAAAACTTGTTTTTAACACAAATATTTTAGATCAATTATCAATAGAAAGAACCTATATTTTTTTAGCTGTTGATAGCTTAAGAACATTTGAAGAATATTCTAAGATACTTAAAATTAAGGGGTTTACTGAACAAGATTATTCTCATTTTAACCAGAAATATATGAATACTATTAATAAAATGCAATCAACAACTAGGGTAACTACTGATTATGCAGAAATGTTTAGCTTAAATAATATGCCTTTGTTCAGATTATTAGAAATTGAATTAATAAATAGATGTAATGGGAAGTGTGAGTTTTGTATAGTAAATACTGCACAGGATACCCGACCATATGCAAGAATGAGTGATGAGTTATTCTACAGTATTATAAATCAATTAAAGACACTTAAATATACAGGACGTATATCTTTGCATTCTAATTCAGAACCCTTATTAGATGATAGGTTAATAAAATTTGCCCGCTATATTCATGAAGAACTTCCACATGCCATGTCAATTACTATAACTAATGGTACCCTGCTTACTCTTGATATATTCAAAGAATTAATAGTATATTTAGATATTTTATGTATAAATAATTATAGTAATGATTATGAATTTCATTCATCTATAAAAGAAATTTATGAGTATTGTTTAAATCACCCTAATATTGCAAAAAAAGTGCATATACAGAAACGATTAGATAACGAAATGCTTCATTCAAGAGGAGGGTCTTCTCCAAATGCAGAAAAATGTAAGGTTTTTGGTCATGTTTGCTCATATCCTTTTTCACAAATGATTATTCGTCCTGATGGAAAACTCAGTTTTTGTTGTGCAGATGCACTTGCAAAAACAACACTTGGCGATTTAACTAAGCAAAGTATTTCTGATGCATGGAATAGTAATGAGTATGTTAAAATTAGAAAACTTGCACTAAAAGGTTCAGAAAAATTACCTCTTTGTAGTGTTTGTAGTAATAGTGGTCCACTTCTTCCTCTTCAAGATCCAAATAATAAAGTATTCAATGAAGGTCCTGTGCTTAGTATAGGAAAAGTTTATTAGTATTCAAAAGAAAAGGAGATAATATTATTATGAAAAACAATATAAATAAATTTTTATCCTACTTTCCATCTGATAATAAAGTGGAAAACGTAGAAACTCTTTCAAAGTATTTGAGTTCTTTCGCAAATCAAACAAAAAAATATGTAGATGATAATAAAGCTTTATTAAGTGGTCAAATTAATAAATATAAAAAATTATTAGATGCAGAGAATTTACCAATAGAATCAGCATGTCCAGAAGAAGTAATTAATCAACTCGCAATATATTTTCAAAGAGCAGTTCAATGGGAAAAAGCACAAACTATGATAAACATAACACCACCTGCAAATATACTGAGCATTGCAGGTAATGCATATACGTCTATGTTTAATCCTAACTTTGCACAAGATGAACCTGCTGGTTATTTGCTAACTACTGAACTTATTGTAGTAAAGTTCCTAATAAAATTAGTAGGATGGAATAAAGATGCAGGTGGTGTATTTACTTTTGGAGGTAAAGGTACCAACTTATATGCTGGTAAAATAGGTTTAAACAAGGCAATACCTAATGTTAGAAATGTTGGAGTTTGTAATTATGATTCTATTATTATCACAAATGACAAGGCTCATCCTTGTCATAGTGAAATATGTGATTGGTTAGGGATAGGTAGAGAATCATGTTTGAAACTACCAACAAAATCAAATGGACAAATTGAGTTAATAAATTTTGAAAAGGTGTTACGGAAAAATATTAATGAAGGTATAAAAATTGCTTGCATAATTATTAATGGTGGAACAACCAATGAACTTATTATTGATCCTATAAAAAAAGTTGTTGATATTCGAGATAAGTTGGTCAAAGAATTTAATTTAGAATATATACCTCATATTCATGTAGATTCAGTGATTGGGTGGGTATACTTAGTTTATAAATATTATGATTTTAAGTTAAATCGACTTGAGATGGAAGAAATTGATAAGGTTAAAATTTCCTCAATGATGAACAAAATATCTGAGTTGAAATGGGCAGATTCTTTTGGGGTAGATTTTCATAAAACAGGTTTTTGTCCTTATGTTTCATCATGTATTATGGTTAATAACAACTCTGATCTGTATACACTAGGAGGTAAAAAATCACATAATATTGATAAGTTAGAATTTGGCGAATATTCTCCTTTTGAGTGGACATTAGAACTCACAAGGGGATCAAATGGACCAATATCCGCATACATTGCTTTTAAGCTTTTTGGCATAAGTGGTTTCCAAGAATTAGTTTACCATATGTTTTCGAATGGACAACTTATAAGAAAGATACTAAATGATGAAAATGATTTCGATGTTATTAATGATGAAACCGAAGGATTTGCAACACTATTTGTCATTTTACCAGTTAATAGCAAGTTAAGATACAATGATTATCTTGGTTTAAATGAAAAAAGAATAAATGAATTGTTATATTATAATCAAAAATTTTACCTATTCTTATTAAAAAAGTATGAGGAAAATGAAATAGGATTTAGAATAACTTTTTCAAAAAGCTATAAACCTCATAGTTCACCAATAAAAACAGGTTGCCTAAAAACTTATCAATCATCTCCAATAGCAAATAGTAATGATATAGGGAAAGTAGTAAAAAAATTGATTTTATTGAAAAAACAATATGATAAAATGTCAAGTTGGGAATTTTCTGAGAAAGTTATTAAACCATCTGATTTTGTCTATAGATAAATAAAAGTTAGGAGTAGATACTAGAAATGAATAATAATAATTTTTATAATGAAAATATGGATGATGTCATTACTATTTATTACAGAGAAAATTATCCAGATTATAAAAGGTTACAGCATAATATTGAACAACTTTTTGAAAAGTATAAATTACATCTAGAAAATATTGACAAAGAATTTGTAAAAATAATTTTCAGTAAAAATGTTTCAATAGAAGAAATTGAGTTGATAAGAGATAAAAAGAAACAATTGCTTGAAGAAGTCATTAAGAATATGATTAATTGGTTCCCAAAGTTGAAAAATATTCCTATTATGATTTTTCTATTTGGTTCTTATGGAAGGAATAGCAATAGACGTTACAGTGATATAGATTTGAACTTTGTTTATCCAGATGAATATATAGAAGAGATCCTTCCTATTGAGGAAATTATTTGTATTTGTTTAGCTAATCTATTTGAATTGAAGGGAAGAGAAAAAGTTCATTCATATGGATGTCTACCTTTAATCAAAAATATAAAAATAAAAGATATTACAAAATTTGCATTAGTATTTAATGATGGTAATATAATCAAGTATAAGCATACAAAATATTCAAATAGTGTTATGAATGAAATATTAAATATGACAAGATGTATAGAATGTCTTACTGATTATTTAAATTCTAACAATAGTTTAGAGAAAATTATTGAATGGAATTCAGCTATAAGCCTTATTTACAACAATACAAACTTTAATTTTAAAGAAATGTTGCGAAAAAGCGATAATTGCATTAAATCTTCTAATTTTAAGCATTATATAAAAATACTTGCAATAAACATGGGCAATACATTTAATAGCAATCTTAATATAGATTTAAAATATACAGAAAAAATTACAGTTTCCGAATTTAAAAATGTCTATAAAAATGGTCCTCATAGAGATATTTATTGCTTGTTTTCTATGCTAAGGTTAGTTTTACTATACGAAAATTATGATATTGGGTATTTAAGAATAAATAATTTTCTAAAGGATAGACAAATTAAAAGAATAGTAGGAGAAAAATTTCTTGATGAACTAACAAAATATTATTATGATTATTATTTATTTTTGTCTAGAATTGATTATGTATTTAATACAATTGGAAAAGAACTCAGTTCTGAAATAATAGAGCCAGTAGAAAGAAAGTTCTATGATGAGTACAAAAAATCTTTTGATATATCTTTTGAAGAAGAAGCTGTTTCTAATGCTAAAAACTTATATTGTATTTTGTTAAAAATAAGTATATCACTATCAAATTATTTATCGTAAAGTAGTTGAAAACCTTTTATAATATACTAACAACTCCATCTCAAATCCACAATTTTTAGAGCCTGTTTGGAATCTCAAAATATAATGGTAGATTATGGTTTTGAATTTGGAATTTGTATATATTTTTGATAAATTAATGTAATAAACAAAATTATGAAAGGTATGATACAAATTAGAAAAAAATACGCAAGTGATATAAC
>JBDMZA010000199.1:0-3617 GCA_039770155.1 Clostridiales bacterium | reverse complement strand
TCAGAATACCTGCTGAAATCCATTGTATAGTTGACATTTTATTTCCATGTATTAAATAATCAAAAACTACTGTAGATAATGGAAAAGCTAATTCACAAATTGTAGAAATTTTTGCATTTATAAATTTAAGACCATAATAATATAAAGCTATTGCACCAGCTCCAGTTGTAAATGTAATTATTAATAAAATAATCCAATTTGTTTTTGTAATATATGAAATTGGCACAAAACCCTTTGTCATAGTTAAAAATACAATCATAAATAATGTAGTAAATCCATATCTATAAAATGTAACTGTTTTATAATCATAAATATTCATAATATATTTACCAAATACTGTAGAACTTCCAAAGGAAAATGCTGCCAAAATAGAATAAAATGCTGCTAATGATATATTTGAACTATTTGAAGAAGGAAGATTAAATCCAAATGTTAATAAATATACAGCAATTAATGCAAATAAAGTCCACACAATAAAATTTTTTCCCAATTTTTCCTTTAATAAAATTCTAGCAAGAATAATTGAGAATATTGGTTGTAATTTTTGTAATAATACAACAATTGATAAATGTTCAAAATTAACCAGAAAAAGCGCTTTAACTATTGATATAGTACCAACTGCTCCGCCAAAAATAGCAATCAAAGAAAAAATAATAATATGATCTTTCTTAAAATTTTTAATCACTTTAAACTCTTTATAAAAAAACACACTCATAAAAACAAATGGCACACAATGTAATAAAAATACTACAAATGGTACAGGAAGATTTGTAAGATTCGGGGTAAGTACTACTCCATCTAGTCCCCACATTATTGCTGCAATAATCACCATTATTGCACCTAATTTTAATTTCTTATTTTCCAATTTCATCACCTTTTATAAATAATTTTAAGAGCCCTCAAATAAGTCATGAGGGCTCTTTTATTTCAAATAGCATTAAATTTTTACTAATATACTAACAAATTTATATATTAATTTTAAATATTAATCATCTTTATCTCTTCCAGACTTTACTGTCGATATTGGAATTCCACCAATTCATGCCTTTTTCAGCTCGCGGATTATAACCGCCGGTTGGGATTTCAACCCTGCCCCTAAAGATATTTATTTTTTTGATCATTTTAACACTAATTTCAAAATAAATCAATATAGATTATTCTTCTCAACACTTTTTATATAATTTTTTAATCTAAAATACATTGGACCCTCTTTAAAAACCAGTTCATCAACTTTACTTACTACCATAACTCCCCTTAAGCAATTTGAAATAAAAACTTCTTCAGCCTTTTCTAAATCTTTTCTATATAAATTACACTCGATTACATTAAAATCACTTTTCAAAATCCATCGCCGAATAATGCCATTTAATAATCCACATTTTTTATCAGGAGTATAAATCTTATTTTTATTGACAAGAAAAATATTAGCTGTTGCACATTCACAAATTTGCTTATTAAAATTAAAATATAATACCTCATCAAAACCACTTTTCCTAGCTTCCTTAATCGAAAGTAAGTTCTCTAAGTAATTATTTGATTTAACATCAACAAGTTTTGAGGTATGATTTCTTAAATTACTCGCAATTTTTATCTTAACAAAGTTCCTAAAATCATATGTTTGGTTTCTGTAAACACAATAATATCCTGTGTCAATAATATTAAATCTTATTGCTCCAGATTTTAAATTATTAAATTCTACAAACTTATAACATTTTTTTATAAACTCTTCAATTGATAATTCAAATTTCAAACCTATTTTTTGACTATCACTTTTTAGTCTCTCAAAATGGTTCTTTAGTAGAAATAATTTTTTATTACATAATTTAATTGTTGTAAAGCAACCAAATCCATAATTAATCAGTTCAATATCAATAAAATCTTCATTTTCAAAGTTATCATTATACATAATTTTATTCATTTATTAATACCTCACGCATAGCCTTACCTTTTAATATACTTTCTTCATATTCACTTTCAGGATCAGAATCCCATACAATTCCTCCACCTACCTGATAATATGCTTTTTCTTTATGACAAATAATTGTACGAATTGCAATATTAAATTCAGCTGAACCATCAAAACTATAAAATCCTATCGCTCCCGTATAAATACCTCTATCTGTAGGTTCTAAATCACTAATTATTTCCATTGCTCTTTTTTTAGGAGCTCCTGTAATAGAGCCTCCAGGAAAAATAGCCTTCAAAACATCAGATGGTTTCAAATCATTATGTAGATCTCCTCTTACATTTGCAATCTGCTGAAAAACTGTAGGATAAGCAATTATATCGAATAAATTTCCTACATTTACACTATTAGGATAACAAATTTTACTTAAATCATTACGCTCTAAATCAACTATCATAACTAACTCTGACTGATCTTTTTTGCTTTCTTTCAAGTAATTAAGATTTTTTAAATCCTCACTATAAGTATTTCCTCTTCCAATTGTTCCTTTCATTGGTTGTACAATAATCTCATTATTTTTTATTTTAAAGAAAAGCTCAGGTGAACTGCTTATAATATGTGCTTCTCCAAAATCAAAGTATACCGCAAAAGGAGCTGGATTATTCTCTTTTAATTCATAATAAATTTGAATAGGTTCTTTTATTAGTTCAGTTTCGAAACGCTGAGTAAAATTTATTTGATATACATCTCCATTTTTTATATGTCTTTTAATTTTACTTATAGATTCTAAATATTCGCTTTTGCTCATATTTGATTTAACTGAAACCTTTTTATTTATATTTAAAAATTCTGGTTTTTTAATGTTATTTAATTTATTTATTATAGTATCATAATCTATATAATTATCATCTATTTCATCTAAAATTACCAACTTCACCAATTTTTCCAAATGGTCAAATACTATTACATGACTGTAAAAACCAAAAACTAAATCTGGTAAATTCAAGTCGTTTACAGTTTTTTTTCTAAAATCCTCAATAAAATGTGCCATTTCATATCCAAAGTATCCTACTGCTCCACCTATAAATGGTATATTTGTGTTGTTTTTAATATTATATTTTAGTAAAAACTCACTTATTATATCAAAAGGATTACCTTTTATAAATTCAGTATTTCCTTTTCTTTTTATTAGAATTTCATTGTTTTTAGCTATTATTCTCAAATAAGGATTAAATGTAAAAAAAGAATATCTCCCCAGGGAGTTATGACTCATTTGACTTTCTAACAAAATAGGGTAACTTTCATTTTTAAAACAATTCATCACATAAAATGGATCAAATATTATATCTAAATCTATTATTCTCATTACAAATTCAAAACTCTTTTCTTTTATTTGAAATATTCAAAAATTCACAAAATCATGGTATGCCAGCAAAAAAATAAACTCTAATTCTCGAGTATGAATTCGCATGATTTAAGCGAAATTTAGACGAAAAGAATTTGGTATTATTTTTTAGGTTCTCCTTAACAATAGAATAATATATTTTTTAATCTTTGTAAAATTATCTTTAAAAATTCCCATATGTTAAATATTTAATATTCTCATATTATAAAAGTGTGATATTATTTTTTTAGATTTATTGTTGAATTTTTTGCACTTTATTAAATAATATGGCAATATATTTTATTGTATAATAATTCTAATTGTTAT
>JBDMZA010000198.1:0-3630 GCA_039770155.1 Clostridiales bacterium | reverse complement strand
AATTAATTTAATTTATTTATAATTTAATCTAATTTAAATCTTAGAATAACCTAAAGAATAAGATAAGAATACAACTTTATTTTTAGGTAATCTTTAAGTGGGGATATTAAAAATATCTACCATATTAGTCGTCTAAAAAATTAGATTTTTATTAAATTTTTTTGAAATAACTTTTAATTCACAAATTTTTATTATTTTAGGAGGTGCTAATTTGTTAGAAAAAAATTTCAAACCAATTGGTAGAACAGTAAAATTAGGCTTTTTTTTGATTATATTTCTTTGTTCTGCTATGGTTCTTGTAACTACTTTATTATCTGTACTAACTAATTCTGCTTATACTAAATTAACTTTATCAATGGTTGAAGCCAATAATTTAAGTACTGAAATAAATACTTTCACAAATGATATGAAAGAAAAAATCCTTGTAGATAAAAAGTCTGTAAAAAATAATTTTAATGTTGTCATGGATGAAGTTAACAAAAGTACAAAAGAAATAGAAAAAAATATTACCTATAGTAAAGAATCTGAGAAAACTTTTAATGACACAAAAACCCTTATAGAAACATACTCAGTTAATGTAGAAAAAGCTTTAAAATCTGATTCAGTTTCAGAAACCAGTGAAATAATTGATGAGGCTTCAGATAATGTAGATTTTATTAATCTAAATGTTCAAAATTTTATAAATGACCAACTTACAGAAAGCAAACTTTTAACCGAAAAAATTAGCTTCAATACAAATATAATTATAGTAGTTATATTAATTTTAGTTATATCATTAATTTTATTTTCATTAAGTTATTCAATTAAAATAACAAGAAAAATTACTGAGTGTCTTGATAAACTTTTAGTAGCTGCAAATTCTATAAGTAAAGGTGATTTTGCTTCAAAGGATATTGTACTAAATACTAATAATGAATTCACAATTTTGGCAAATGCTTTTAATGATATGAAAAGAGACCTCAAAGAAATTGTTAGAAATATATATGAAATCTCATATAATTTATTTTATAATTCGAATGAATTAAAAAAATCTATTAACCAAAATTTAGTAATTTCGAAACAAATAACTACATCTATTTCTGATATATCAAAAAGCGCTGAAAACCACACGTTTCACTTAAATAAAAATAATTCTTCAATAAATGATTCCTTAAATTTAGCAAAGGTTTTAAATAAATCATTTGAAAATATTAAACCAACTGTAGTTAACAATAGTGAATTAGCTTTTATGAACAGAAATTTAAGAGAACTAGTAAGGAAGCTAATTTCTATAAAAAATTCAAATTCAAGTTTATCTGAATCACTAGAACAATTTGCTGTAAACAGTGAGGAAATAGCAGCTTCTGCTGAAAATCAATCTAATCAATACCTAAATGAAGCTAATGTATCTACTGAATTAAATAAAAATGCTTTTAAATTAGATGAATTAGTTAAAAATATAAATATAATTGAGTAAGTTTTATTATTTTTATTAGTTTAAAATTTGTGGATTAAAATAACAATTATTTGGAGGTAAAGAATGAAAAAAATATTGATTTATACATTAACTATTGTATTAGGATTAACATTACTTAGTGGATGTCTTCCTGGTTCATCAACAAACGATTCTACTACAACAGAATCTGAAAGCCATGACTTAGAAGGAAGTAAAGGCGAAGAATATTATATGGTTACATTTGTTTCTGAAATTGAATATTGGAAAGGTTGTTACAAAGGTTTTGAAGAAGCTGCAACTCGCTATAATGTCACACCGATTTATGACGGTGAACCAGACTATGACACTGATAAATGCATAAAAAAATTAGATGAAATAATAGCAAAAAAACCAGCAGGTATTGCCCTAACATGTATGGATTCAGAAGCTTATACTGAATCAATCAATAAAGCAATGGAACAAGGTATTGAGGTTGTATGCTTTGATGCTGATTCTGAAGGAAGTAATAGATACAGTTTTTTATCAACAGATAATGTTGCAGCTGGAAATACTGCAGCAAACACAATTGCAGACCTAATACAAAACGAAGGTGATGTTATCGTTGTAACCTTAGAAGATCAATCTAATCATCAAGACAGAACAAAAGGTTTTAAAGAAACAATTGAGAATAAATATCCAAATGTTAATGTAGTTGACGTAATTTCAGGTGGTTCTGAACAAATTAAAGCAGCTAAAGCAACTGCAGAAGCAATAGAAAAGTACCCAAATGTTAAAGCAATATTTGCAACTGATGCAACTAGTGGTACTGGTGTTGCTGCAGCAGTAAAAGAAATCAATAAGATAGGTGATATAAAAATTCTAAGTTTTGATACTGATAAAAGTACTTTAGATTTAATAAAAGAAGGAACTATTGATGCTTCACTAGCTCAAGGAACTTGGAATATGGGTTTTTGGTCTCTACAATTTTTATTTCAGGTAAATCATAATTTAATTAATCCCACAAGCGATTGGAAAATAGATGGAATAAATCCATTACCTGAATTTGTAGATACTGGTGTAAGTATAGTTAAAAAAAGTAATGTAGATGCATTTTATATTGATTAATGATAACCAATTAATCAACATTTTTTAAGTATAGAATCACACATTCAAGTACTTTTTAAATGAATAAGGATAACCTAAAAAATAATACCAAATTCTTTTCGTCTGAAATTCGCTTAAATCATGCGAATTCATACTCGAGAATTAGAGTTTATTTTTTGGGTATCCCTAAATAAAATAGATATGAGTTTAATAGAAATTATTAAACTCATATTTATTTCTTGTATAATGTAATTTTATTATTTATCAGTAATAATTTTTCCCATAAAAAGTAAATCTGTTTTAATTAAAAATACCATAAAAAATAATACTATTATTATTTTTTTGCTTTTATTTCCAATTCTAAATATACATTTTCCAATTCACTAATTTTATTAATTTGATAATTTTTCAATTCTTTTGGAGATAAGTTTAATTCTTCAATAGTTGGAAATTTAATAGGTTCTCCATAGATGATTTTCACATTAGGTCTTTTAAATAAATGTGTAAAACTTATTTTTTCAGGTCCAATATAAAAGGCTGGTACCATTGGAACTTTGGCATTTTGAGATAATGAAATAACTCCACGTTTTAACTTTCCACTATTTTCTCTTGTTCCTGCTGGATAAATAACAAGAGCTTCACCATTTTCCAATAAATCAGATGCTTGTTTAATACTGTCTGCACCAGGATTCTTTCTATCTACTTTAAATACATTTATCTCATTTAGAAACCATGCTATTAGTTTATTGCTAAATATTTCTTTCTTAGCCATAAAAAAAGTTTTTCTTGGTAATGATGCTAATCCAATATATGGTACATCTGCCCAACCTACATGTGTACAAGCAATAATAACACCACCATTTTGTGGCAAATTATGTTTATCTATTACTTCAAATCTACTTAAAAATTTCAAAAGAAACCTTGCAATAAATATAAAAATTTTATACATATATACTCCTTTTAAATCATTCATTTAATTTCTCATTTGTACTGATAATTAAATTATACTATTAATTAATAAATTTACAATCAATTAATTTTATGAAAAATTAATTGATTGTAAAATTTTTTTAGGTTCTCCTTGGAATAATTCATATTATATTTGTTATATT
>JBDMZA010000197.1:0-7737 GCA_039770155.1 Clostridiales bacterium | reverse complement strand
TTCAGTTGGTGTTTCAGTTGGCATATATCCATAAAGGTCTGTTGGCAATTCATCCAGTGTAGTCACATATTGACTATTATAGATAGTATTAAGAAGTACAGGATCATTATAAGTTGAACTTTTAATGAAATCACCATACCACGGGCAGAAATACAACCACCAAGCTCCTTCATTAACAATATTCTGAATGTCTGGTATAATGTCGTTTTCAGTCATTGCAACCATCTTTGTATCCTTTGTATAATTCACAAGTGTAAGAAAAGCTGTAGTTGCAGCACTCGTTTCCCATTTGTAAGGTGAACCTTCATACTTGTCATACGCAACGATATCAACATAGTCATCTCCAGGATACCATTCAAACGAATTTGCATAAGTATAAAGATTTACTTCCCATATCGCATTATGAATACCATATTCTTCAGTAAGCTTTGTGTAAAGCAATTTCCATAGTTCCTTATAAACATCTGATCCACCTGCTCCCCACCAAAACCATGCACCAGAACCGTCTGTATTATTATTACCTTCAGCTTCATGGAAAGGACGTAAAAGTACAGGAATATTTTTATCTTGTAGAATAAGAAGTTGTTCTGCAAGATCATCAATTATAAGCATCAAATATTCATATTCCTTTGTTGTCTCATCAAGACAATTAGCCGTGTTAAAGCTACTTGTTGGTTTGTAAGTACAATCTGTCCAGTCTAATGTATCTCCTATATTATAACTTGTAAAATCAGCTGGTACATTGATATGCCAACAGACTGTCGCAATACCGCCTCTCTCTTTTGTCCATTCAATAATGCGATTTGTTGTACCGTCTTCCCAGCCATAGAGAGGATTGTAGTTCATCATATCAAAACCTCTGATTGCAGGATATTTACCTGTCTCATCATGTATATAATCAAATTCAAGTTCGTAATTACCATCGTTTCCACTACCGTATATTTCCTGTTGACCAGAAATAACTTGATTACCATAAGTACTAGTCAAATATTGTTTAAGAGCCTTTGTTTCGGAAGTTGCATTCACATCACATGGGGTTGCATCAACATTAAGATCTGGCATATCAGCATAGTCAAAGTTTACTGTGTCATATAGTATATAGCCCCAACTTCCAGATGATCCAATCTCAATTGTTGCTGTACCAGCTTCAAGATAGAAGAAGCCAAAACTATAATCAGTCCAACCACCTTCGTTTGGAATATAAAAATCTCCCTGTGCTTCACCATTAATACTAACAACCTGAAGTCTGGATTCCCCCTTTTCTCCAAGATACATCCAACATCTTGTTGAAAGTTCATACATAGCATCTTCAGGAATTGTAACCTCCAATGTTATTGTTCCTGCATTGGGTACCCATACAAATCCATCACCCAAATACCCTGGATACTCAACTCCGTAGACATCAGTAGCAATAGTCGCTCCATCACCAAGATCACAATCTTCTGCTTCAACACTTATGGGTAGAGAATATGCAGCCTGAAGTGAAATAGGCATCTTTAAAAGAAGAATACATGTAATTGCAATCACTGTCAAAATAGCCAGCGCTGTACCTAAAACTTTTTTCATAATAATACACTCCTTAAAATAATATTATATAAAAAAACTAATCTACCGAGAAATTAATGCAATATAATGTCATAAATCCCACTATTTTAAAACATCCAAAAAATAAATTTACATTTTAAAATAATAAATTACACTAATATCTCTTAGGAATCTATTACTTTAAAATGCTATATTATTTTTCAGGGGTTTCCTTAATGTTATTCACAACCGCACAAATTCTCTCATTAGTAAAATTATACCATATTTAAAATATATTATCAATTATATTCATACAAATACATTACTATTCTTTTTTTGGATCTACATTATATTTTTTCTGTGGAAAAAGATATAGAGTTAAAATTATTTTAACTGAGGAGAACCTAAAACATCTTTTGCATACATATTGAATCTTTCATACATTTATATTGTCCAAAATTCTCAATAACTTCATATCCCATTCTTTTGTATAAACTTTTTGCTTCTACTAAAGGAGTTCCAGTTTCTAATATTAATCTTTTATATCCTTTGTCCTTAGCTTTTTTTTCTAAATTATTCATAATTACTTTCGATATTCCTTTTCCCCTAAAGTCATTTACTACATATACTCTTTTTATTTCAGCTGTTTTATCATTATAATGTTTAAAAGAACCACATCCAATTGGTTCATTATTTTCATAAATTAATATTACATCATGAATATCCTCTAAAGTATTGTATTGTATATATTCTTCTCTTTGTTTTTCTCCACCAACAATTTCATTTAAATTATTATCTAACATTATGCACAAATTAATAAAATCTTTATTACAAGCATTTGTATATATAATTTTCATGTTATCTCCAATAAAGCTATTTATAATATATAAGGCAGAATCAAAAAATTGTCTTATGAAATTTTTAATTCTGCCTAATATATTATTTTCTCATTTTTATATAGTTATATCAATAATAAAAGTGGTACTAAAATTTTAGTACTGGCTTTACTACATCACCATTTTCCATGTCTTCAACAGCTTTATTAATATCTTCAAATTTGTAAAACTTTATCAATTGATCAAATGGAAATTTACCTTCAGCATAAAGTTCTATGAGTTTAGGAATAAAAGTATCCGAAATTGAGTTCCCCTCAACTATTCCCATAACTGTTCTTCCATTCATAATTTTATACATATCAAGACTAACATTAGTTCCTGGTGCAACTACTCCAATCTGTCCTGCTACTCCTCTAACAGCCAAAACATCTACAGCTTGTTTTAATACTTCTGGATTCCCAACACATTCTAAACTATAATTAACCCCTTTTTCGCAAATTTTCATTATTTCTTCAACAGCATTTTTTTCTTTAGAGTTTATAATATGTGTAGCACCCATTTTTTTTGCAATATCAAGTCTTTTATTATCTATATCTATTGCTATTATTTTTTTGCATTTGCAAAGAACTGAAGCTAATACAGCACTAAGTCCAACTGAACCCGTTCCAAAAATTACAATTGAATCAGAATCATTCGGTTTAAACTCATTTAATACTGCACCTGCGCCTGTCTGTATGCCACAACCAAGTGGTGCTAATATCTCTAATGGTATATCATCACGTACTTTTACAACATTTTGCTCATTAGCTAATGCATAATCCGCAAATGATGATTGTCTAAAAAAAGATCCATGAATATCTTCTTCTCCATTTTTTAAAGTCAATGATCCATCACTACGACAACCTATTAAGTTTTGCGTAATAAAATTCTCACAATAGTAATATTCACCATCTTTACATGGCCTACATTCACTACAATAATTCCAACTCAAAACTACATGATCGCCTGGCTTAACTTTAGTTACTTTTTTCCCCACCAATTCTACAATGCCAGCTCCCTCATGTCCAAAAACAGCTGGTAGTGTTGTAGGAAAATGTTGATGTACTGCTGCTAAATCCGTATGGCATATACCGCTACCAACAATTTTAACAATAACTTCATCATCCATTGGATCACTTAAAACAATATCCATTATCTTGAACTTATCAGATCGTTTTAAAGTAACTGCAGCTTTAATATTCATAAACAACCTCCATTCTAAAATAAAAAACACAATATAATTAGGCATAATCAAAAATTAAGCAACTTTTTAAAAAAATTCGTTGAATCATCGGAATTTTATGAAAAAAATTGTTTTATAAAATTTTCTTTTATGTCTTATATATATTGTTAATATTGTTTATTATTTATATTTTTTGTCATATTAATTTTATATTTTAATTACATTATTTTAATATATATATTTAATTTTCTGATCTCCATATCTCTATATACGAAATTGAAAATATCCAAAATTTATGTTATCATCAATATTAGTATTATAATACAATATTGTTAATATTTTATTTTATATTTGTTTTTTTATACCTAAAAAAACTTAACAACTAAGGAGCACATTATGAATAAATTATTTATTAATGGAAATTGGATTAGCAGCTCTTCTAAAGAAACTTTCGATGTTTATAATCCTTATGATGGTAGTATTTATACTAAAGTTGCTAAAGCTAGCCAAGCTGATGCAAAATTCGCAATGGAATCTGCCTATAATGCACGAAAAGAATGGTCTAGTACTCAACCTAATACTCGTTCAGAAATTATTTATAAAGTTTCACAACTACTTGAAGAACAAAAAGATGATTTCATAAATGTATTAGCAAAAGAAGGTGGTAGCACTTTTTCTAAAGGTATGTTTGAAGTTATGCAGTCAATTGATTTACTAAAAACAGCAAGTGGTGATTGTAAAAGAATTATGGGAAAAACATACCACACTGAGAACAGTAAACTATCTATGACTATTTTAAAACCTAAAGGAACTGTTTTAGCAATATCGCCATGGAATTTCCCTTTAATTTTGTCTTTATATAAAATTGCTTATGCACTTGCTACTGGAAATACAGTAGTCTATAAACCTTCTAGCGAAACTCCAGTTTCAGGACTTAAAATTGGCAAACTTTTTGAAGAAGCAGGACTTATTCCTGGAGCTTTAAATATTTTGACTGGTTCTGGAAAAACTTTAGGAGATACACTTATAGACGATAATAGATGTTCCTATATAACCCTTACGGGAGAATCTACGACAGGTAAGCACATTGCCAAAAAAGCAGCAAACAATTTAAAAGAATATACTCTTGAATTAGGTGGAAATAATCCATTAGTAATTCTTTCTGATGCTGATTTAGACTATGCTGTAAATGCTTCTGCTTTTGGTGCTTTTCTTCACCAAGGACAAATTTGTATGTCATCTGGTAGATTAATTGTTCATGAAAAAATATATGATGAATTTTCAGAAAGGCTTGCACAAAAAGCTGCTACATTAAAGGTCGGTGACCCATCTATCCCTGATACCATAATCGGTCCCTTAATAAATGATTCCCAAGTTAAGAAAGTTGACTCACATGTTAAAGAAGCCCAAAAACTTGGAGCCAAAGTTTTATATGGTGGTACTTTTAAAAATAGACTTTATCAGCCCACTGTAGTTAAGGATGTTACAAACAAAATGAATTTATACTCAAAAGAAACTTTTGGACCTATTGCTACAATAATTAAAGCAAGTGATGAAAAAGATGCTTTACAAATTGCTAATGACTCTATTTATGGACTTTCAGCAGGTGTTATAACTCAGGACATAGAAAAAGCTTTATTCTTTGCTGATGAAATAGAGTCAGGTATGATTCATATTAATAATTCCACTATTGCAGGAGATCCATTATGTCCCTTTGGTGGTTGTAAATGGAGTGGTCAAGGTCGTGAAGGTGGTGAATATTCAATTAAACAATTTACAAATATAAAATGGGTAACTATTCAAAAAGAAAAATTTACATTTCCATTTTAGTCTTTTAATAATGGAAGCCTACACTATAATTTTTTTCATTATTAAAGTCATCAAAAAATTTAAAATATATATATTATAAAATAATGAATCACTAAAATCATGTGATTCATTATTTTCAAGTGCAGATTTGTTTTTTAGATGTATCCTATCACTCAGTTATAAATTCTGAATAAGGAAGTAACTTTATTTCTTCACAAAAGTCTCTAAATTCCCTTTGTTTATGGCTTTTTCTGCCAAAATAAATATTCCTTAAATTTTGATAGTTACCAGACCAAGTCCTCTTTTGATTATAACTATCGAGTAAATCATGTATCATTTCTCTAAAATTTTTCTCAGATTTACTATTTCTCCATTTTCCAATCAATTCATTAATATGAATTAAATATGATTTTCTCCATGTAGTTAATTCATCCCAACTAAAATCCTCTACTGTTAGTTCTCTACTTCCTAATTTATGCATTGTACTACAAGAATTTGAAACCGTCGATATTTTATATGTGTCAAAATCTTTCCACCAACACAATGGCGCAGTAATATCAATAGATACAAAAATCTGTCTTAAAAATTTAGAATGGTCAGTTCCAGTTTTAATTAATCTCATTGCAAGTTCTTTATCTTTTTTTCCTATTCTGAATTTATCTCTCTTTTCACTGTTACAGTAATAAAAGTTGCTATCACTATTATTCCAACTATTCATTGGATTTCTCATACCTCTTATTGCATTGTGTATATTCATAACTTCCAAATTTTCTATTTTTATCATATTACATTATATAATTTAGCTGAATTAAATCATATACTCCTCTCTAATTCTTTTTATCAATTTTATATAACTATTCAAGCCTTTACTTTAATATTTATCTAATCCTTGCCAATCTTTTATTTATTTCTGGTAAGTAAAAATACTCAGGGTCAAATTTTCTACCACCAGTATCTTTCTCTGCCCATTCTAACATTTCTTGACATTCATCATTTGTTGGGTCAGAAATTATATTTAAAAAATCTTCATATCCAAAAGTTCCTCCAACATCTTCTGGTGGTCTTTGTCTTTTTCCTTTTATACAAACTGGATATTTTTTGTCTTCTTCTCCTTCCAGTATATCTTCTACAGAAATTTTATGTTCCCAATTATCTCCGAAATCATAAGTATATATAAATTTAACTCCTTTTTTAAAATATGAATCAATTTTTTCCCTTTTTGCATTTTTATCTGGATTTTCTCCAAACCCGCTCTCATCAGGTAAACCTAAATTTATATTATAAATATTAAACTCAAATAAATGATAATCTTGCCAATCAAATACAGCTTGTATTATTTTGTGTAATTTATAAAATGTTATATTACTTGGTATAACAAGTCTTCTCCATATTGGTGGATTAATATCTACTAAATTTATTTTTATTTTATATACTTTCATTTAAAATACCTCCATATTTTCATATATTTTATTTATACATTTGAAATTCAATTCTATAATATTTTTTCAATCTTTCAAATATATAAAATGCAAACAGAAAATCTACAATTGTAAATTCATTGTTTGAAAACACTTACATTATTTTATTCTCATAAATCATAGTAATAAATTTATATACATATTATAATAAAAAACTCTAAGATTTTAAAATCAGAGTTTTTCGTTATTATATATAGCATTCAAGCAAATTAAAAAAATACTTATTACTTATCTAAGTATTTTTTTTCCTCTTTAATTACTGTTTCAGAACTATCAGAATGAATACATTCTGATATAACTCGATTAGTAACTGATTCAAGATATAAGTTTAAAGTTTCATTTAATTCTTTAAATTCTGGCCATAATGTTTCATCTACAAAAGAAGCTGGAACCTTAACCATGACTGTAGTATATCTTTGTCGATAATATCTATAAGGTTTTAAACCATATCTATGTAATAATGCAATAAAAAGTTTTTTCGACCAATTGTTAGATAATGTAATTTTATACTCAATTAGAGAATCATTCTTTTGTAAATCAGAAAGTTTTTTTTGTATTCTTTCTATTGCATTAAATGCAGCTCCTTTCTCTCCTTCTGTCTTTGCACCAGCAAATAAAGCTTCAATTCTTTTAAGTTTTTCTATTAATTTTTTTTCTTCATCCAAAACACATAAATCCCCTTTGTCACTATTTAAATAGTTTTTAATAATACCAACATTTTTCACATTAATCAAACAACATTACAAATACTCATACATCCTTAAAATAATTTTATTATTTGGTGAAATATTTTTTTAAAAATTCTTTTTTTATTTCAAACTAATTAATTTTGTCACTATTAAAATCCTATTGAGATATTTAACTGGTT
>JBDMZA010000196.1:0-9332 GCA_039770155.1 Clostridiales bacterium | reverse complement strand
TTCAGTGATTCTCATTAAAATATTTAGTATCTCCAATATAGACTATAGATTAATCTGCCAAAACTTCTGTATATTCGTTTTTTGAATTTTTACTACTCATTTTTTTATTTAGAAATATATTACTATCAACTCTCTCCAGTAACTTTATAGAACCTAATTTAACAAGAGATAATATAAAATCTTTTTCATTATCAATTCTTATTTTAACTAAATTTTCAATAGTAATATCATTTAAATAATCTTCATCCCCTGGATCTGCTGCATAATTATTTTTTATAATCTCTTTACCATCTGTTATAACTGAATTTATTCCAAACTCTAATGCTGCCATTGATTCCCTTCTTGCGGCTTTAATTCTTATTAAACATTTATCTTCATTGCATAGATTCACATATTCACTACCTAATATTGAAGCTGTGAGACTTGTTACAGAATCACTTTCAATTATGGTATCATCAGATAAAATCACAATTAAAGGCATTTCTGGAGCAATTACATTTTTATTATTATTTTTTTCTCTTAAAATTCTAAACATTTTTTAACCTCCATTTAATTTATTCTTGCCTATTAAACCATGTATTTCTGGAATAGAGCTTTAAAACTTCATCTTTATCCTTTTTTCTTGTGAAGGCAATATCTACAAAATCTCTTACAGATAAATCATTTGGTCTTCTAATTCTCCTTATTTGCTGATCTTTTAAGATTAATCCTCTTCTTTTCATACTTGGTGATTCAGAAGTATTGCCAAATCTGGCTTTTTCTGAAGCAAAAACAATTCCATTTGCTATGCGAACGTTGTTTTGGAGAATTTTAGGATCTAGGCTGCTGTTAAATGATCTAAATTCTAGTGTATTTGGTTTATTAATGTCATGAATATTAGTGAGGTTTATCATTTTATACCTATCACTTCTTGAAGCATCAAAAGTTAGATTCATTAAATCTCCAGAATTATTCAAACTAAAATTTGTCCTTAGCATCCTATCTGCTGTTTGGGAAAAAGATGTAGCATAGTGATTTACATTAGATCTTACAATTCCTCTCTCTCCACCGGAAACTCTATATATTACATCTTCAAAACTACCTGTTGATTTAAAAAAACGATTCCATCTATGTTTTGCTGTATCCAATGGATCGGCTGAAATGTGTACATGTCCTCCTACAGCTCTTGAATTAACTCTTGCCCCATGCATTTTTGCTACTTCACATACTTTCTGTATATTTTGCCAGGTCTCTGGATTATCTTTTAAAGGTGGAGAAACTAGCTCTCCACCTGATGGCAGTGATACATCACTTTCCAATTTCCATTTATTATTAATTGATGGTGCATGATACCTTACCTGTCTATCATAACCACATATCCCCATATCATATAAATCTCTTGCAATAGCATTTGGATCTCCTGAAACAAATTCTATTTCCAACCCAAAGGTGTTTTCACTACCATTTAATACATTTGAATATTCATAAGAAAGATCTCCATTTGCTTCATTATCTAAAAAATTTCTAAATTCTTCTTCATGATCATTATAAAAAAAATCATCATCTTCAAAATTATTATGTATTTCATTTCTTAAAATTTCTTCTTGTTGATCTATTTCACCTTGATTTATTATTACATTAGGCATATTAACTGCTTCTAAGTCTAAATCACTATTACTTGTCTCGATTCCATCAGATAAATTATTAATCCTATTATTTAATCTAGCTAATGCTTCAAGTGCTTCCAATCCTGAATCATCTTGTGTGTCCTGTGTTGATAATGTACTATTTCTCCTTTTAGGTATAATATCTCCCTCCTTTCAGGTTTTATTTTGATCTGTAGATTTCTGATATTTTTTGAATGGAAAGATTATTTAAGTTTAATAGTTTATCTGACTTATAAATTTTTTCATAAATTTTAGTATAATAATCAAGATTCTGAGTTAAAATATCATCAAAACTCATATCATAATTCTTACTTTGAAGTTCTGATAATACTGCCCTTCTACTCTGTATAAAAGCTGATTGATTAAGAATCATCAATCTATTCTCTTTATTTATACTTTTGTAAATTTCAATTAATCGAATAGGTGATGCAATTCCTGCAATCAAAATATCAACATCATTTTCAATATTTTCACAAAGATATTTAAATCCTAAAAGATTGCACTTCCAGTTATTCGAAGCCTTTAGAGATGTTCCCACATTTTGAAATGAAAATGATATTAGTTTAATCTTGTTTTTATTAATATTAAAAATCCATTTATCAATATCACTTTTACTAAACCAACTGATATCAGCTATTGCATTAATTCCATTTTCTAAAAGTTCATTATATACAATGGAATTTCTTTTTATATTATACAAATGCTCAATTCTGGGTAAATCCTCATAGATACTAAAATTTGGTACTATGATAAATTCAAAATCAAGTTTCTTTAAATCTTTATATAAATTTTTTCTTTTATCCCAAAATCCCTCAAGTTGCCTGTCTTTAATATATAATTCTAGGATTCCACTTGTACCATCTAAAAGATTTAAAACTCCTCTAAATCCTCTTTCTAAATAGTGTTTGTTTATTTTTTCTCCATTTCTAGATAATAATCTTGAGCCATTAACAGCAACAAAATCCATATGAAAAGTTTTTTTGATTTTGGCAGGTATTACTGGAATGTTCATGGGAAGCTCTTTATAATAATTTTTAGAAATATTTATATTAAAATCATTAAAATATTTTAGATAGTTGTCAATTCCATTTTTATTTAAGCAAACCGTTTCACATAGATTACATCTTCTATTACATATAAGAGCTTCACAGTATGAGCATCCTCTACAATAATTATAATAACTACAACTATTACAATCATTCCTACATGGTTTCATTCTTATAATCTCCCTTAAGGTACTTAAATATTAATATCAATAAATCCTCAAGAGCCAAATTCAACATCTTATCTTCATTATTATTAATCTTAATGCTCATAAGTAGTTCTGTTTGAGTTTTAAGATTTCTTATATTTTTTAGTACTTCAGCAATTTCACAATTAGTAGCCAAATATTTCAACTCCTCTTCAATATTTATAGTTAGATTTTCAATTATCTTTGAAGTAATTCAAGGTGAGCTTTGCTCCCCTTGACGAATTTCGTCCAGCGAAATCCGATAGGTATAATATCTAACTACATACATATATAATATGTCCACATATCATATACATATATATTTATATATATACCTATCAGTACGGGTGGGGCCCAAATATGTCTAAATACTCATCAACACTTAATTTGAAAGTGGGGCATTTACCCCCTACTGTTTTACCCTTTTCGCCCCACTTTTTTATTAAACATTAATTAATTTTAAATGTTTTTATTTACTATTTATAATTGGTTTTTGTTTAGTTCCAATTTATTAAACAGTCGATAAGTTTTTACATTTACTATTATTAATCGAGTTCTTTTTTTTAGATTATCTTTCTCAACAACTCTTTTTATCGTATAACGATTCTTATCTGAAATTAAAAAATATAATGTTTTCCAAACTCTCAATTTTTCATTAACTGTAAGATAGCTATGTTTTTTAAATAGATTTATTAAAATATCTTTTTCAACATACATAAAATTATTACTTTTCGACTGAAAGTTCTCATTATTAATCAAAAGAGCTACTATATTAAAATATTCATTTAATATCATGGAATATTTATCTATCATAGATCACTCCCCCCAAATTTTTTTAGTTTTTCTTAATGTCCTCTTCACTAAAATTAACACCTACTTTTTCTTTTTTAGATTTTTTAAAATATTTACTTATATCCAAATCTTTTGTTAATTTTTCAATATCATCTATAAAGTCATAACCAGGATCTAAATATGGAGCATTAAATTCTACAGGACCTTCTGTTAATCCATCAATAAATATATATCCTGCACCTTTCTTTTTTTCAGTCAATTTAAGATTTTGTCCTGTTCCAAAGACCATTTTGTATCCATCGTTTGACATTTTGCCCAATGCCACTCTCAGACTTAATTGATCCCGTATTGAACCATCAATAAACTTTGTATCAGGTCTTTGTGTGGTTAATATAACAAAATACCCAGCCTGTCTACCTTTTGCTATGATATCCAGCAAACTATTCATCACATATTTTTTTTGTTCTGGATCAGATGATCCACCCATAAAACTCATCAACTCATCAAAAATTATAATGACCGGATCATATCCATAATCAAAATAATCCTTTCCAAAACCATACTCAGGATGTTTTTTAAAATCTTCAAATCTGTTTTCCATATCCTCAACCTCATTACTAAGCAAAGTTACAATATCATCTCCATTGTAAGCTACATTATTGCCAAGATATTTTTCCAGGAATGACATATCGCTTCTCTTAGGGTCTATTATACTTACTTTTGCATTGTAACTTAAAAACATTCTGATTATATAAGCTAGATAATATGTCTTACCTGAACCAGTAATTCCTGTTATGAGTGCATGAGGTGCCTTTCGGAAATTCCATTTGAGTTGATTGTTAATAAATATTGTATCTTTTGATACTTTTTTATCGCTATTTATAATATCATTAACTTTTGCCTGCTCTATTTCACCCCTTCTAAATTCATATCTACACCATGTAACTCCAGGCTCTATCTTAATACATTTTAATTTAATTACACCCTGAAGTTGATTTTGAAAATTGCAATAATTTGATGTTTTTGGACCGCCATCTAATCTAAAACTCACGATCAATTTATCATAAAACAATTGATAAGTTATGATAGGACAATATTTTACTTTTTCATATCCCTCTTTTGTTACTTTTATATCAGCCAATTTATTCATTCTAATAAATCTTTTTAATTTACTATCAACATGATCAATCACCTTTAATTCCGTGTAGAAAAATGCGAAAAAATATTTAAATATTTTAAATACAATAATCAATGAATATACTGTAATAATTCCTTTTGTTACATGTTTTACAGGTTCTAACTCTTGTATTTTTAGTCTATATCTTATGTACTCTATAATAATGGCTCCAATTACCATACAACAATTGAATATCCACAATTTTTCATTGGATTTTAAATTAACTTTATAGACTCTTTTTTCATTGTGTATACATTCTGCTACAAATCGAAAAATCTTTCTAAATATTGATAATTTCTTATTCATAAGCCCTCTCCTAAATCTAATCTTTTCATTGCCTCACCCAGTGTATCAACAAGTAAATATGTGCTTTTAACATCTGTTTTCAAAATTCCTTTTTCCTCCAACAGAGCCTTAATACTCTTAATTTGCTTATATGAAAGACCCGTTATATCATTTATTTTCTTCTGTCCAGGTGATAAATTGCCATTTTTATTATTGTAAACAAATGATAAATACTCTCTTAGATTCTCTGAATTATCAAAATCAGTATTACTATTGTCTTTAAGCATTTTGAATCCTATTTGTTCTTTTTTATTTTTTATTAAAATTCCATTTTCAACTTCTTCTGCTTTACTACTTTTCTTGCTTTGCTCTGTTTTTTCTTTAGGTGGGCAACTAATCAAGCGAAACTTTCTACCATTTAACTTAAAATCCTTATTACTTTTCTTGCTTTGCAGCATTTTATATTTTTCTGTATCTCCAATTATCTTTTCTTCATTTAAATCATTTTTCTTATTCTCACTAATACAATTGACTTCATTATATTTTTTAAGGTAATAAAAAAGACAAATTACAATTTCCAAAGTAAAACTTAAAAGAAAATAAAATATTAGCTCTAGCTCCTCAAAGCTCCATTTATTTTTATAATATATTCCTGAGCTATTTAAAGACTCTGCTGTAACAGTAAGTATTGTTATATAACCTGATGTGGCTTCAGTGTTATAGTTTTTTGAAACATTATCTGATTTATTATCTAATTTTTCATTTAGATCCTCTAACTCTTTTCTGTATTGATCTATTTTAGACTGCTGATCCTCTGAATGTTTTGTAATATTTGCAGTAGCTTCTTGTCTTCTTTTAATATATGACTTTGGTAATAATTCTCGATCTTCTTTCATAGCCTTTAAATCTGCATCTTTTTCCTTAACTGCCTTTTCTATTTGATCTTCTTTGGATTTTATAAGTTCTTTCATCCTCTTTTGCTCATCAATGCTATTTTTATAGGCACTTGAATTTTTATATGAATCATTTTTGCTCTTACTTGTCTCATTCATACTAAATGCAGTAGAAGCAAATAGAGAAAACCCCATCAGTACAATCCATACAGCAAACCAAAGTTTTGATATTTTAACTGGATGTTTACCACTTAAAAATTCAAAGAAACTTATGCCTTTGGCAAATTCAAATATTATTGTCATTCCTATCAAAAGAGTTTTTGCCCAATTTGAATGCCCCATTGTAGTCAGACACAAAGCTGTAAAAGATCCTGAAATAACAAATCCTACAATATACAATACTGTAAGAAGTTTTGAATTTACTTTTGTTGTTATTTTGTCCACCCTAAAACCACCTCAATTTTTCAACAATAAATGACCTTCAGTTTTGACTACCCTAATTTATTTTTTGGATATCCTTAAATCACTTTTTTACCATTTATATTTTTATTCTTAATAAAATTACACATTATCTCACTAACCCAATCACTTTTTCCATCTTGTAATCTCATTTTATTCTTATCTTTTTCATTATTTTCATTAATGTTGATATTGCATATCGGTCTTTTAAATGAATATACTTCATAAATCCATTTTTTTACTGTCTTTAATTTTATTTTAAGCTTTTTTGCAATAAAACAATCCTCGTATCCGTAAAAATACATAATCAATGTTTTTATCCTCTTGCTTCTTCCATCAGCTTTAACCCATTTGTTAATATCCATTGTTCCTATATTTAAAATTGGTGTATTTTTGAAATAATTTTGTTTGTATCTACTTTTTATTTTGTTCAAAATTCCATCTCCCTTTTATAAAATATTTATCTTTCAAGACATATATATAAATCTCCTGGACATATTCGATCATTGTAATAGGGGCAGTTTGTTTTTTCACATCCTCCATGTTTTCTTTTGTTAAATCTATTTTTAAGTTTCTTAATTAATCTACTCATAATATTTTCAATCCTTCCTAAAATCGCTTGCCCATTTAGGAAAGACATATTATAATTAACCTATGATCCTAAATGGGTTGTAGAGTCAGATGGAAAACTTATCAAGGTATAATATCTGACTTGTTTTTAAATATTTTTTTAAGAAACTAATTTATATTTACTTATCAAGTCTTTTATTTCATTTTTTATAATTTTTTCTGATTTTTTAAAGATAATCGATGATTGGGCTACCAAGTCTACAATCTCGGTTATCAAAACATAATATTTGTCTTTATAATCAATCTCCTCTTTTAGATTTTCTATTATTTTATTTTCAACAACTTTGAGATTTGCATCATTAAAAATATAAACCGTTTCATATTCTAAAAAGTCTTTATCAATACCATATAGATAACAAAAAGCTTTAACTATATAAATCATTTTTTTTATTTCCATATTCTCACTTCCTTGAATTTATAACAGTCATCATCCTATAATCAGGTACCTCTTCAAAATCAAAATTCAATCCTATAGTCATTTCCATTATTCTGGTAAATGTCATAAATCCCAATCTATCAGAGAGATCATTCAAATCACAATTTGTAGTAAATATGGTAGCTTTCATATTTGCATATCTTGAATTAATAATCTGGTATAACTTTTCTGCTACCCAACTATCCTTTTCTCTTGGTTTTCTAATTCCTATTTCATCTAAAACAAGAAACTCACAATCAGTAAGTCCCTTTAATATATCTGCTTCAGTTGTTGCAGTATCGCTGCTATATGTTGTAATAATTTGTGATAAGAGATCAGGGACAGATACAAAAATTGATACTATACCTTTTTTCAAAAGATAATTAACTATTGCACTTGCAATCATTGTCTTTCCTGTTCCTGGTGGACCACTTAAAAGAATCGATTTTTTCTTATTTTCACTGAAATTCTCAGAATAATTTGTTATCTTATCAAAAATAAACTTATTTTCCTTAGTTACTTTATATTTATCAAAACATGAATTTCTAAATCTCTCGCCAAGTCGTGATTGTTTAAATAATCTCTCAAAGTATCTTTTCTTCTCATCAAGTTTTTCTTTTTCTTTTCTTCTGTTTATCTCATCAATTCTACATTTACATGTTATAGGAAATTGTTTTATCACTCCAAAAAACTTTGCTTTGAAAATGTATAACTCTTTTCCACATAATTTACACACCTGACCTGTTGGTAGTGAGCAAGGTAAAGTCATATTTTCTGGTACTTCCATTAGTTTTGGTGCCTTCTCGCTTATTATTTGATTGAAACTCATTTTTTCTTTCACTCCTCAATGTATCAAGTTTTCTAAATTCATCTATTATTGCATTAAAATAATACCTGAATGAGTGAATATCCCTTCCAGGATTTTTATTTTTAAATTCTTTATGAATTCTCATAGCAGTATCAATAATTAAAACTTCTTTTGTTGTTATATCTATATGAGTTTTTAGAGGATAATTTAATATTTCAATTATTATATTTAAATCAGTTGAATTAAGCTTTTTGCCTGAAATACTTAAATATTTATTTTCTATTGATTTTAAAATCATTGTTACATTTTTTATAACATCAACATCTTCTTTAATATCAAAATTTTCTTTTGTTGTTGATGCTTTTGAAATATTCTCTGTAGTAATTTCTGTAGTAATCTCTGGTATTGCTTTGTCAATTTGACAATTTGAAGCGTCAATTTGACGATTTGAAGCGTCATATTGTCCCTTTGAATCGTCAATTTGTCCTTTTGAATCGTCAATTTGCCGATTGATTGGACAAATATCCTTTTCGAAGCTGTTCTTTTGACAATTGCTTTGGACATTTTGTCCTTTGGTAAATTCAACTCTATATCCTTGAAGATCATAGCCCATTTCATTCAATTTATTTTTTATAGTTAATAGATCTACTCTATATTGATATGTTCTGTCGTAACGAATTTTAGGATTCCTTCTCCTATCTAAAAATCCCAAGTCCACTAACTTATTTACATGTCTGCTAATTGTTTTAAGTGACTCTGTTAGCATAAGTTCTTCTTTTAGTTCATCATAAGACTTATATATCCATCCCTTCTGAAGATCAATTTGAACTTCCTGACCCTCATTTTCAAATCTCTTTTTCTCTTCATCAATAAATTTGTCAAAATCTCTTATCCTTTCAGACCAATAAATTATCTGATTTAGTATTAGTGCTGTTATTACATTTCCTGTTATTGCAACAAATTCTTCTTTTATGACTGCTCGTTTTAACTTTGTAG
>JBDMZA010000195.1:0-4894 GCA_039770155.1 Clostridiales bacterium | reverse complement strand
GTGATTGGCTTCGCCGAGCTTTCCGCTGGCTAGCGGATCGGTTTTTAATCGTTTATACAAGAAAACTTGTTTTTATTGCATAATCTGGGTTAAAATCTAAAGGCCTTTAAAATAGTTTTTAGACAAACTGACGTTGTGTGTCATTGGTGCCCAGATTGAGAATAATTGCTTAAGATTTGACTTTATATATAATTTATGGTAATATTGAATATTATAATTTGACTACTTGCATATAGAAAAGTACTGAATTAAAAAAAATTTAAAATAATAATACATTGAGACTTCAATTTAAAATAGCACTTCCCACCTTAATAATTCTTAGCCTGATTGGCTATGTGGGTGATAGCACTAATGCTAGTCTCAATGTAAGATATTATAAAGAAACAGAATGGCTTAAAACGGGCAACGTTGTTGAAAAAGATTCAAAGTGTTTCTTCCATAATTTCTATTTAAATGTTGCTGCTGAGCCATTAAATGTAAAACCATGGTCTGATGATTACATTTTACATTTCAATGAAATAGTACGAGTTAAATTAATCTCTCAAATAAAAACCTATAGCCAGAGAGATCCTATGATTTTGATGATGAATAAATCATACATCCCCAGAAAATCAATTGAAACTCCTCACTTTTCCTAGAAACTTAGAAAGTTTCTTAATAAGTAACAGGTTTATTGTAAAAAGCTGTCTTTCGTATAAACTATCTACGATATAGAAGTAGTACGGATAATTTTTTAGGTTTAATTTATTTTAAAACCATTGCAGCAAAATTAGCAACATCTGGTACTTTATCCAACCGGAACACGCGTATCCGGTAATAATTTTCGTTTAAACTTACAAAAAATCAGTTTCCTGGTTAATGGAAAACCTAGTATAAGCTATTGATTTTGGTATAGTTATAATGAAAATTCAAAAAGCTTTTTTTTCAAAACGTAAAAACACAAATAATATGAAACGTTTATTTATAACACTTTTAATAATATTTTCAGTTTTATCAATCAAAAGCAAATTATATTCCCAGGTAAACATTTATCCCAAAACCCAAAGCTTAGAAAGCTATATTGACACAGAGTTTACTAAAGGTTTAGATAACTATAATATTCCGGGAGCTATATTTGTTCTTATACAGGGAGATTCCATAAGGCATATAAATGCCTATGGTGTTTCTGACATAGAAACCCAAACTCCTGTAGATAGTAAATCTTCCATATTCAGAATTGGCTCTGTATCAAAAACTATTGTTGCAACGGCAGTTATGCAATTATACGAAGATGGAAAGTTGAAACTAGATAATGACATTAATAATTATCTTAAATCATTTCAGATAGAGTATAAATTCAATGATTCTATTACAGTTGAAAACCTTTTAACGAATACTGCAGGTATTGATCAGCGACATATGGGTTGGGTTGTAGATAATGAGAAAGATGTAATTCCGTTGGCAGAATATTTCAAGAAACGAATGCCACCGCAAATACGACCAGCAGGTAAGGTCATGACCTATTCCAATCATGGTTTTGGTTTGCTTGCCCTTATTGTTGAAGAAGTATCAGGAATCCCTTTTTATGAGTATGTTGATAAAATGATTGCCAAACCGTTGAAAATGAATTCAAGTGGCTTTAAAAAGCAAAAAGATTTGGAAAGTAACTATGCAATGAGTTACCTGCAAAAACGTGGGAAATTGCTTCCTTTCGATCCTGTTTTCATGCTTAACTATCCCACAGGGTCATTTAGCTCAACAGCACCAGAAATGGGGAATTACATATCAATGTTTCTGAACCATGGCAAGTTTCAAGGAGTTCAGGTTTTAGATTCCACAACAGTGGTTAAAATGCATCAGGAAGCATTTAAGCATTATGATGAATCTACTGGTGGACGACCCCTTGGTTTTTTTAAAAATTATTGGAATGGATACGACCTTATTGGACATATGGGCATGTTTCAGGGTTTTAATAGTGATTTGGTGTTGATTCCTGAAAAAAACGCAGGCTTTTTCGTTTGTATAAATGCAACAAATTTGCAAGGTAGTCCGGGGGCATCTTTTCTTTTTTCCATTAGAAGTAAACTTTTAGAAATGCTTATCCCACGTAGTTCCAGCAAAAAACAAGAATCTCTAATTTTACCTAAACCGGGTATTGCAGATGAGCCACTTAAGGCATTTGCAGGAACGTATCGAAGAACATGGTATCCATTAAATACTTTAGATAAATTTGCAGTTCTGATAGGCTATGCGAATGAATTTGAAATTGTTGCAAATGATAGTATACTTGAAATTGTAGGTTCGGTTGATGAGCTTAGTCCAGTGTCGGGTTTGAAATTTATCACAAGTTATGGCAAGTACGTTGCTTTTGGCAGAAATGAAAAGGGTGAAATTTCTTATTACTTTGATAATGGAGAGTCATACCACAAATTAAAGTGGTACGAACCCCTAAAAATACAGAGCTTCTGGCTGGCAAGCATTGTTCTTATTTTGTTAATTTCTATAATTGCCAGTATTGTAGGCAGGCTTTATTTTAATAAGAAAAAAAGCCATCTTATTAAAAAAGTTAATTTGTTGTTTGCCGCTCTAATTATCCTTTTTATAGCAATGTATACTTTGGTTTTGGTAACAACAGAACCGTCAGTATTTTTCTATGGAATACCTTTGCTGCTAAAAATTGCACTGCTACTGCCGTTTTTTATAATTGCATCAGAGCTATATTCAATATACTTATTAATAAAAGCCATTAGATATAAAGAATTGGGTTTTATGGGTTTAATATATCATTCTATTATTCTAATAACAGGATTGGCTTTTATCCCCTTGTTAATCATTTATAATTTAATTGGATTTAATTCTTAAGAATATCCATTAACATAATTAAAAAAATGCGAACCAATAAAAATAAATAAACATGAAAAAATTAAATCTAATAATAATTATAGTTATTCTCTTTTCTTGTAATTCACAAGTTGTGACCAATGGAGAAAACATAAACTATGGAATATTTGAAATGCTTAAAAGCAAAGATATTCCTGTACATGTTATAGAATCTATTGAAGCTAAAAATGTACAGATGGGAAATGATAAGGATTCTGCTGTAATAGGGTATATTTCAGAATCTGATACTTCTGTATTGCAATTTGATTTCACAAAAGAGAATATTAAGTTAGTAAAAACATTTTACACAACTGATTCAGATAACGAACACTATGCAATTGTAGCAATAAAACCAAATGCCGTTATTAATATCTCCGACATTAAAAAGACAAAAGCAACTGGTAATAATGTTCAAATCATATTTAATTCTAATGGAGCAGAAAAGTGGGCAAAAATAACAAAGAATAATGCAGGAAATACAGTTGCTATTGTTATCAATAATCAAATATTTTCAATGCCTAGAATATTAGGTGAAATAAAAGAAGGTATCGCCTATATTTCAGGTCTTGAGAATAAATCCATTGCAAAAGAGATTTCTAAATCATTGAATGCTAGTATAACGGAATAAAAATCCGTTTTTAGTTTCAAACTGAGAAATAATAAAGCTGTTAGCAAGCAAATCCCTAATTAAAACAGGGAAATGCTTGCTTTTGCTATTAGGATTAAAAATATAAATAAACCAAAGAAAATGGATAATAATGGCAACATAAAAATAATGCGGGCAAATTAGGTCTTGTAACGCAGTTTCAATTTGTTATTTTTGGTAACATAATTAAGGGTAAGTGCAGTTAAATCTGCACTATTCTTATAATAACGTCAGACTGTCTAATAACCTAAAAAATGTATTTTTATATTCGGACACCTATCAGTAAATTTACATATAAATGAAAATCTAAAGGCCTTTAAAATAGTTTTTAGACAAACTGCCGTTAGCAACTATTTACAGGCAATGGCAAAATATAACAATTTACAATATGAAGATATATATAAAACATTTCAAATTATTAATACTTCTATTTGCAATAAATAGCTGTTCTATAAAAAAGATTTCTTTAAAATGGGAAAGTGCGCCAGTTTTTGACAAACCTGAGTGTGTGTTGTATTATCAAGATAGTATATTATTTGTTTCAAATATTGGAGGCAGCCCTTCAAAAAAAGACTCAAATGGTTTTATCTCAACCATTGACACAAATGGAAAAATTATTGATATCCAATGGTTAAAAGGATTAGATGCTCCAAAAGGAATGGATATTAAAAATGACAAATTATACATAACTGATATCAATAAAATATTAATTATTGAGATAGGAACAAAAAATATCATTGATGAGATTTTTATTGAAAATAGTAAATTCTTAAATGATATTGTTGTTGATAAGGATAGTAATATATACATATCTGACACAAAAAATAATTGTGTCTATTTGCTGAACGATATAGGGCAAAATCAGATAAACGGCATTTATAAAGGTGCAAATGGTCTATCAATTAAAAATGGAAATTTATATATTGGAACTAAAGACTGCATTTATAAATACAATATTGAAACAAACAAATATCAAAAACTTTTAGATAATACGGGTAATGTTGACGGGATATTTGTTTTTAATGATGATAAAATTCTAATCTCAAATTATTTCAACAAACTAACTTTGATTGAAGAAGATGAAATAAAAATTTTGTTAAAAGGGATAATATTTAAAGACTGTATTACTGATTTTCAGTATTTAGAAAATGGAATATTAATAGTTCCAACCTTTGATAAAACAGTAAAAGCATATGAATTGAACTAAAACAGTTGCTAACATATTAGGAATTAAGGCACAGTTGAGAAAAAAAAGGTGATAAACCAAAATGATCTACCACCTTCAAAAAGTGTAAACATGATATTTTCCAGAAGCTCAATTGGGTTTTAATTCGTGTTGAGCTAAACCCTTGATAAATAGCAAAGAATATAATGGGGATTTAATGCTTT